>JAGSYU010000279.1 GCA_018262575.1 Pseudomonadota bacterium
AGTACAAGTGGTAAGGCGGATGCGGAAGGCTTTGACCGCGTTGCACACGCTGGCTTTCGTTCTCCTCTCCGGCGGCGCGTCCGCCGGAGAGGATGTTCTTGTGCCCGACCGGCCAGCCGTCATCGAAGCGGCGGTGGGAGAAACCGTCACACTGCCGTTCGAGGCGGCGCCGGGCGACTATTTGCGCGGCCGGCTCGAGGTCACGGCCGGCAGCCTCGATCTCGAGATCGTCGATCATAACGGCGTTTCCTGGCGCCGCCTGCTCGATGATATCAGCCTGTCCGGCGAGTTCCAGTTCGTCGCCGGCAACACGCCGTCGGCGTTGCGCCTGGTTGCCGGGCCGTCAGGCGGCACCGGCCGCCTGACGCTCACGGCGCGTCTTTCACTCGCCGACCAGAAGCCGCCGACCGCTGGCTACGACAGCCCGGCCATCGCTGCCATCGCCGCGAGGCTCGCGGGCGGTGGTATGACCGACGCCTTCTGGCGCCATGCCGCCGAGACCGGAACGCCGCTCATCGAGCGGACGGAGGACGGTGAGACGCTGCTCACCTTCCTCTATCGCGGTGCCAGGCGGAACGTCCGCCTCGTCGGCGCGCCGTCCGGCGATCATGAGTGGCTCGACCGGCTCGGCACTTCCGATATCTGGTTCAAGAGCTTTCGCGTCCCGTCGGAGACACGCTTTTCCTACCAGTTCGCCCCCGACATCCCGGAGTTGCCGGGAACGGCGCGCGAGCGGCGCGTGGCGTTGCTGGCCACCGCCGCGGCCGATCCACTCAACAAGAGCCCATGGCCGCCCCAAGCGCCCGACCGCTTCAACACCAAGTCGACGGTGACGCTGACGGCCGCGCCGATCCAGCCCGGTATGGACAACGCGGCCGCCCCCACCGGAGAGTTCACTCGCTTCCGCCTCGCCTCGGACCAGCTTGGCAACGCGCGTGATATCGTCCTCTACCAGCCCAAGGGCTTCGATCCAGTCGACCCAGCCGCCGTATTGCTCGTCATCTTCGACGGGCGCAATTATCAGCGCGAAGTGCCGACACCAGCGATCCTCGACGCGCTCACCGCCGACGGCCGCCTGCCGCCGACGCTGGCTGTCTTCGTCGACAATCCCGATCAGGCGGCGCGGTCACGCGAGTTGCCCGACAACGCCGACTTTGCCGATTTCCTGGCCGATGACCTGATGCCGGAGGTGCGCGGGCGAACTGGTTTTTCCCCGCCGCCATCCCGCACGGGACTTGCGGGATCGTCCTACGGTGGCCTCGCGTCGCTGACGGTGGCGCTTCGACGGCCTGATGTCTTCGGCAATGCGCTGTCGCTGTCCGGCTCCTATTGGTGGAGCCCGCCCGGCACGCCGGCTGCCACCACAAACTATGTCGCCCATCGCGTCGCCACCACGGAACGGCGACCGGTCCGCGTGTTCCTGTCGGCCGGCCTGTTCGAGGGGGATCACGGCGGCGCCGATGGCATCCTTGAGACCAACCGGCATCTGCGTGACGTGCTGACGGCGCGCGGCTACGACGTCACCGCCCGCGAATATGCCGGCGGCCACGATTACTTCGTCTGGCGGGGTGCCCTCGCCGATGGCCTTCTCGCGCTGTTCGGGCGCGACCCAACCTCAACTTCAAGGGAAAAGCCATGACCGGATTTCGCCGCTTCGGCGCCTTGCTGGCACCCGCCCTCCTGCTTGCCGGCCTCGGCTCTTCCGGCGCTGCCACCATTACCGACGCCCAAGGCACACGCGACCTTCCCGACCGGCCCAAGACCGTCGTCGTCTTCGATCTTGCCGCCCTCGATACGCTCGATACGCTTGGCGTCGAGGTGAAGGGCGTGCCGGACTGGCCGATGAGTGGCGACCTCGAGAAATATGGCGGCGACGCCTACGCCAAGGTCGGCTCGCTGTTCGAGCCGGATTTCGAGGCGGTGGCGGCGCTGGAACCAGACCTCATCGTCGTCGGTGGCCGCAGTCAGAAGCACCTCGCGGCGCTGTCCGAGATCGCGCCGGTTCTCGACCTGACGCCCGACAACACCAGCTTCCGGGGCTCGGTGAAGCGCAACGCCGAGGCGATCGGCAAACTGTTCGGCAAGCAAGCCGAAGTGGCCGACCGACTCCAGAAGCTCGACGCCACGACGACCCGCCTCCGCGAGATGACGGCCGACAGGGGCAGGGGCCTCGTGGTTCTGACCACCGGCGGCAAGATCAGCGCCTACGGCCCCGGCTCGCGCTTCTCGGAGATCCACGACCTTTATGGCCTCGCCGCCGCCGACCCGACCATCGAGGCCACCACCCACGGCCAGGTCATCTCCTGGGAATACATTCTCAAGGTCAACCCGGACTGGCTGATCGTCATTGACCGCGATGCCGCCATCGGCAAGGCCGAGACGCCGGCCCGCGCCCTGCTCGACAACGAGCTGGTAAACCGCACCCGCGCCGCCACAGCCGGCCACATCGTCTACCTCGATCCGGTTGCCATGTATCTGACCAGCTCCGGCCTGCGTGCCGAGCAGGCGATTGCCGATAGCGTCGTCGCCGCTTTTGAACGGCCGTGACCTCGTTTCCTCTTTCCTCATTCGGACCGCCGCTCATGATCCCGCGACTCCAGCTCCTCCGTCTTGTCCCGGCCGCTCTTTGGCTCGTGGCCTCTCCGTGTGTTGCCCAGTCATCTCCGTCCCCCTCTGCTGCTGGCGTCTTGTCGCTCGAGTTGAACCGTCTGGACGGTGTTGGCGACGATTGCCGGGTGACGCTGGTCGAGAAGAACGGTACCGGGTTGGCCTTTGCGGCGCTGAAGCTCGATCTGGTGGTGTTCGACGGCGAGGGCCTCGTCGTGAAGCGCGTGGGGGTGGACGCCGGTCCGCTGAAGGCC
>JAGSYU010000038.1 GCA_018262575.1 Pseudomonadota bacterium
CCCATCCGCCACGGCTCGCGGGCGGCGCGGTCGCCGCCGGGCAACGGCAACGGGGCGAGATGGCCGAGGCGGCGATGACGCGCTCCGTCCACCACCAGCAATTCGCCACCCCAGGCGCCTCCGTCATCACCGAGCCCATGGCCGTCGAGGGCGAGGCCGAGCACTGGGCCGCCGTGTCCCGTTTCCACCGCTACCGCCGCCACATGCGCAGCGTGATGTTGAACGCGGATGACCGGCAGGCCGAACGTTTCGGCCATCTGGCTCGACCGATAGTCGGGGTGAAGATCCGAGGCCACCAGCTTCGGCATCACGCCGACGATGTCGATCAGATGCTGGATCGTCTCGCGATAGAATTTCATCGTCTCGGCGGTGTCGAGGTCGCCAACGTGCTGGGAGACGAAGGCCTCGCGGCCGCGCGTGAGCGTCACCGTCGATTTTAGGTGCGCGCCGAGGGCGAGAGTCGCCGGTCCATCCTCCGCCAGCGCGATCGGCTCGGGCACGTAGCCGCGCGCCCGGCGCAGGAAGCTTGGCGCACCAGCGATCACCTGGGTGACGCTGTCGTCGGTGCGGACGACGATGGCGCGGTCGTGGGTGACGATCAGGTCGGCAATGCCGACGAGACGGCGGGTCGCATCGTCGTCGTCTACCACCAGTGGCTCGCCGCCGGGATTGGCCGAAGTGGCGACCAGCACGAAGCCGTTCTCGGCATGCGGGTCGTGGCCAGCAAAGTCATGGCCGGCCAGCGCCGCGAACAACAGATGGTGCACCGGCGCATAGGCCAGCATGACGCCGACGCGAGCCAGCCCCGGCGAGACGGCCGGTGCCAGCACGCCGGCCCTGGCGCGCATCAGGACGATCGGCCGGGCAATTGATGCGGCGAGTTTCAGCTCCTCCGCCGACGCCTCGGCCGCCACCGGAATCGACGCGGCATTGGCCACCATCACCGCAAAAGGCTTGAACTCGCGCGCTTTCCGCGTTCGTAGCGCCGCGACCGCCCCGGCGTTACGACCGTCGCAGACGAGATGGAAGCCGCCGATGCCCTTCAGCGCCACGATGCGGCCGGCCCGGATCGCTGCTGCAATTTCGGAAACGGGGTGGCTCAGCTTCGGCCCGCATGCCGGACAGGCCACCGGTTCGGCATGGAAGCGGCGATCGCGCACATCCGCATAGGCCGCCGCGCAGTCCGGGCACATCGGGAAGGAAGCCATCGACGTTTGTCGCCGGTCGTAGGGCAGGCGGCGAGTAATGGTGTAGCGCGGGCCACAGTGGGTGCAGTTGACGAAGGGATAGGCGAAATACCGGCTCGCCGGGTCGAACAGCTCGCTGAGGCAGGCGTCGCAGGTGGCGGCATCGGCGACGATGCGCGTTGTCATCTCGCCATCAAGGCTTTCCCGGATAACGAAGCCGCTGTCGCCGACGACCGGCAGTTCCGCACGATGAACCATGTCGATGCGGGCGAGCGGTGGCGCCTCCGACCTGAGACGACGCACAAACTCCTCGACGCGCGCGCCTTCTATTTCAATAGTCACGCCGTCTGCACCATTGCGGACGTAGCCGACAAGGCCGCACTCGGTGGCCAGTCGATGCACGAACGGCCGCATGCCCACGCCCTGCACCGCGCCGTTCACCTTGAGGGAGAGGCGCGCCACGGGGGCGAAGGCGTCAGGGGCGGGCGCGGCGGTCATCGTTCCATCAGGCCCGGGCGACGGCAGCAGCGCGGGAGAGGGAAGCCCGCGCCTCGATCCAGGCGTAGAAGGCGGCCATACCTTCGCCGGTCTCGGCCGAGACCACCAGCGTCTGAAGATGCGGATTGACCCTGAGCGCGGCGGCAAGGCACTTGCCAACGTCGAACCTGAGGTGCGGCAACAGGTCGGCCTTGTTGAGCAGCAACAGGTCGGCGACAGCGAACATGTCGGGATATTTCTGCGGCTTGTCCTCGCCCTCGGTGACGGACAGCACAACGACCTTGTGCGCTTCTCCGAGGTCGAATCCTGCCGGGCAGACAAGATTGCCGACATTCTCGATGAACAGCAGCCCGCCGGGCTCCGCCTTGATGTCGTCGAGCGCGGCACCGACCATGCCGGCTTCGAGATGGCAGCCTTTGCCGGTGTTGATCTGCACGGCGCGGGCGCCGGTCGCCCGGATGCGTTCGGCGTCGTTGTCGGTCTGCTGGTCGCCCTCGATGACAGCGATCGGGAACTTCGCCTTGAGGTCCTCGATCGTTCGAACGAGTAGCGTCGTCTTGCCCGAGCCGGGTGACGACATCAGGTTGAGCGCCAGCGTGCCCGTCGCGGCAAGGCGGACGCGGTTCTGCCGCGCGGCGTCGTTGTTTCTGGCCAGAATGTCGCGCTCGATGCGGATCACCCGCTCGCTGTCGAGACCGGGCTGGTGCACGGCGCCGAGCGGCGCTGCGTGCGCGTGATCATGAGGGCCATGATCCTGAGAATGGTCGTGCGGATGATCGTGGTCGTGATGATGATGGCCGTGATCGTGGTCATGGTCATGTGGGTGATCATGGTCGTGCGAATGGCCGTGCAGTTCGGCTGGCGTCCTGCCGTTGATCCGGTAGCCGGTTCCGCCCGAGCCGCAGCCACAATCCTTGCACATCACTCCACCTCCAGTTCACGCAGCTTGAACTCATCGCCTTGAGTCATCTGCACGTGTCGGTGCCCGCAGTCCGGGCAGGCACCGAAGCGTTCGGTCATCGGCACCGTCTTAGCACAATCGAGACACCAGCCACTGCCGGCAACGCGCTCGACGACCAGCCTTGCATTCTCTGCAAGGGTGCCGTGGCTGACAGCCGAAAAGCAGAAGGCGAGAGCGTCCGGATCGACATGGCCGAGTGCGCCTACCTCCAGCACAACCGCCCTGATACGCGTTGCGCCGTTTTTTCTCGCTTCCTCGACGGCGATCTCGACGACCGCCTCGCAGAGCGACATTTCATGCATCTCTCGCTCCATACGGAACGACATCCACCGCGACACAGGGAGAAAATTGCGCCGCCAGCCGGGCGATCGCCGTCACGGCATCGCCGTCTGGCCGGAACCCCTTGAGCGTGCGCGCAAACGGCCCGTCGGGATGGAAATTCCATTCCGTGGGAGCGACAACGCGGGCATCTCGGAGCCGTCCATCTCCTTGCACCACGGCTAAATAATATAACTTTCCGCGTGGACTTTCCACTGAGGCGTATCCCGTATTGTTTTGCGTCTGATTTGCAGAAAGCCAGTCAGAAAAGTCTCGGCCGTTACTGGCGCCGCCAAGAAGAATACCGAGCGCCGCCTCGGCCTCGACGAGGCGAGCCGCGTCAGTCGCTCCCGGCACGGATGCGGACCAGCCGAGGCGGGCTGCTGGTCCGGTCTCGGGGTGCCGACCGGAGAGGGAGGGCCGGGATGGAAAGTCGGTGTCCGCCACGAGCGCGGCAACGACGGCGGTATCGTCGGCAACGGTCAGAGCGTCGGGTGGAGACGTATGGTCCGGCAGCGCCGGCAGCCAGTCCGGCACGAGACCGAAGGCAGTGCCGATCGCCCTGATATCGTCGCCGACCACACCGGTCCGGGCCGCCTTGCGGGACGCCTCAAGCGCGTCGCGCACCACTGGAAAGGCGGCGACTGGCGCCAGACGAACCAGCTCGCGCAGATGCTCGGCGATCCGCTCCGCCGCCAGACGGATGCGCCAGCGCGCCGCCTCTTCCGCCTCGATGACACGATTGCCGGCCGCTGCGGCGGCATGCCTCAACGCGGCGGCATGCGACACGCCACAAACCGCATTGACGAGGCCGACCGCCTCGATCGCCTGTTCGATCGGCCGACCGGCGAACCGTGTGGCCAGCGACAGGGGGCGCGCCGAGCGGATCGACAGATCGGCAACCACGCCGTTCTCCAAGGAGAATCCGACGACGATCCGGCCGGGATCGAAGCCGCTCATTGCCCAGTCTCCGGAGCGCTGCGTCCGAAGCCGAGGAGACGCCGACGGTCTACACTGGCGGCGAGGGGGCCGATTTCCGATGGCTCGGCCTCGCGCAGCAGTTCGTCAAGCGCGGCGAAGGCGACCGACTCGACGGCCACCTGATCGTCGAATTCGTCCATCGGCGAGAATAGCGATGCCGCCCCATAGCGGTCGCCGTCGTCCATCGACGCCACCACGAAATCGACATCGCCGGCCGGCAGCTCGAGCCGCAACGTGGCGCCGTCGGGTGGCAACTTGACGCCGACGTCGGGTACGGCGACGACGTTCATGCCCCAGGGCGTGACCACTGCGGCGAAGCGGAAGCGACCGAAGCGCCGGGCCGGCGTCGCCATGACGGCAAGCGCGGGATTGTGGATGGGAAGGCCGACCATGCGGCCTTCAGCCGCCCGCCAGAAGCCCTCGAGGCGGCCCGCGAGGTCATCGTCATCGAGGCCGGATAGCGGCGCATCAGCGGTCATCGTCGATCCTCAGGAACTTGAACTTGGGTCCGTCGCAATGGGGGCAGCGCCAATCGTCCGGCAATGCCTGAAAGGGTGTGCCGGGTGCGACCTGCGCCACGTCGTCACCCTCAACCGGATTATAGACCGTCCAGCAGACGCCGCACTCCCAGCGCTCCTCCAGGTTTCCGATCATAGGAAATAGGCCTCGCCAATCTCGCGGAGGCGGATAGCCGAGTCGCGGAAATCCTCCTCGGCTGCCTGCGCGACGGCGGGCACGTCGCCGATCTCGATGGTATCGAGCAGGATGGCGTTCATGGCGTTGAAGAACTGCACCGACCAGACGTTGTGGATCGCCGTCGCCTGGACGCGGCAACTGCCGTAGCCACGCGAGACGATTTTGACCGGTCCGCTGCCAAGCCGGTCGACGAGGAGGTCGAGATCCTCCGCCAACATGGGCATCAGCGTCAGAGAGACAACGTGGTTCGGCTCTCCCGACTGGTAGGCGGCGGCGCGGTCGGCGATCTCTGCCAGCACGGCCGGGGCGTTCATCACGCCGCTGGGAAGATCGTCGATAGCGAGGCGCGGCAGTGTCATCGCCGCGGCGCGGCGCACCGCCTGCGGCACGGCAGACACCTCGGCATAGTCGGCGATGATCGCATTGTCGTCGCCAAGGAAGCGGACGCGCCAGAGACCGGCAAAGATACTCTCGGCGATCTCGGCCACCACGCCATCCGGTAGCACCACGGTAGCGGCCACCTCGCCCTCGCCGAGGATCTCGGTGAAGAGCAGACGTTCATCGTCTGTGAGATCGGCAAGGTCGAACAGCAGGCCGGGCGCCGTCGCCGTTTGACGATCGAGGGCGGCAGCCATGTCTGGCAACAGCCGCGCCACGGCCGGGCAGCGGGCAATCAGCACCTCGGCGTCGGCCGTGGCCAGGAAGGCGAGGGCGCCCGTGCCGGTGGTCCGGCCAGGAAATTCCAGCGTCATGCGTCGGCCCTCCGGGCGCTTGTGGTGATCGCGACGCGGCTCGGGTCGGAAAATGCCGGCGCCTCAGGCCTGAGCGCCGCCGCGAGGCGATCGAGATACTCGCCCCAGTCGCGGATGCGCGGCAACACGTCAATGACAGTCTGTTCTCGCAGCACGACCAGCGACGGCAAGACTTCGACATGGCAGCGCGCCTTCACAGCGGCCTCGGCCGACCGGGCAACCACCGCGGCGCGGAAGCGACCGGGGAAGGTGGCGAGTAGTTCCGGCAGCACGACGGCAACGTCGCCGCTATCGCTCCGCTGGTCCGGATCGCCGGTGAAGAACAACAACGCATGGTCGGGCTCGCTGGCGACGGGCGTCAGGAAGGCATCGAGGCCTTCGGCGTCGACGGTCGGCAGGCCATGGCGGCTGGCGAGGGCGGCGATCAATGCGGACATATTTTCCTCGTCTGGATCGGAAGGCCTCAGGCTTACTTCCGAAGATGCTCCGGCAGCTCCGGCTCACGATCGATTAGGTCGGCGAACAGATGCTCGAAGGCCTGCCCCTCGCTCGCAGCGGCAAGGCCATCGAGCGCCCGATCGATCGCCTCGGCCTCCTCATCGTCGAGCGTCCGCACGGCGCTGTCGATATGCACCAAGAGCCGCGCGCCGACGACCTGCCGGCCGACCAACAAGGTCGACACGCGCCGCCGCTCACCGCGCCATTCGCAGAGGGCGGAGAAGTCACCTTCATCGACAACGACCATCGGCAGGCCAATACACATGGATCGCTCTTTCAGCTGGCGTCGGCGCGCGGCCGTTCATAGGCGGCACGGTCGATGTCATTGCCAAGCAAGCCGCTTTCCGGGGGCAGCGGTGCCGTCCGGAGAACCGGCGCGACGCCCCAGCCGGCAAGAATGTCGGCGGCGAGGGCGATGGCCGGTCCGATACTTGCCGCCACCGGCGCCGTCAGCGGGCCGCCCCAATCCTCAAGGTCGAGCGGCTGGCAACCGATCAGCACGATGTCCTGCGGATAGCGATCCATCAGATCGGCCGCCGACAGCACCTCCTGGAAACCGGTCTGATGCAGGCTCATCTTCTTGGCGCCGGTGAACTTCGGCACTTCGTCGCCGGTCACTACCTTCAGCCTACCGGGCGGAAGGCCATAGTCGATGGCATCGAACACCAGAAGGCGCTCTGCCTCGGCTACCTGGTTGACGAGGTAGAGTCCCTGCGTGCCGCCGTCGAGCAGGTCGACGCCGTCTGCCATCGCATAGAGCCGATGAAAGGCCTCGACGGCACGAACGCCAAAACCTTCGTCGGCCCAGAGAATGTTGCCGATCCCCAATACCAGCACGGTCATGCCGCTCAGCCCTCGCGCTCGTCGCGGAACTGCCGCTCACCGGAGATCATGGTCGAAATCATGGTCTGGCGACTCATGATGTCCTCGCGCACCGCCGCGTAGATGTGGGCGATAGCGAAGATGACAATCACCCACATGCCGAGGTGATGCAGGGTGTGGACGTCCTGCGAGTTCGGCCAGATGCCAAACACCCAGCCGAAGCCCTTGGCCTGCCAGCTGTCGCGGCCGGTGCCTTCGGAATAGAGGGCAAACCCGGTGATGATCATGCCGAGGTTGAAGAGCGTGAACATCGCGAACATCGCCGTGTGGGCGAGCGGGTTGTGGCCGATGTATTTGTAGGGTTCCTTCTCAAGGAACAGGTACCAGCGCGCCTCGCGAATGACGCCTTTCCACCATGTCTTCTCCCAGAGCGGCAGGTAGAAAATCTGGCGCGAGTATTTGTTGCCCCAGAAGGTCCAGAGGATGCGGGCGAGGAACGCAACGGCCAGCACCTGCCCGGCAGCGAAATGGGCGAAGCGGATGTATCCGAACAGGAAGCTGCCCGATGCCTCGCCCGGCATGGTCGGCGGCGGCGAACCGATGAAATAGCCGGTCACCGCCAGGATGGTGATGCAGAGGGCGTTGCCCCAGTGCCAGAGGCGGACCGGCGCCTCGTAGACGTAGATTGACGGTCCGGTGACGATGACATTGTCGCTGGCGTCCATCACGCCGGCGAGCATCCTGGTCTGGTCAGCCATGGCGGCGCTCCCTCAGCGAACGGTGACGGTGGCCATGTCCTGCCCGTCTTCGCTCATCACGTGAGTGGAACAGGCAAGGCAGGGATCGAAGGAGTGAAGCGTCCTCAAAATCTCGAGCGGCTTCTCAGGATCGGCCATCGGCGTGTCGAGCAGCGCCGCCTCGAAGGCACCGATATTGCCCTGGGGATCGCGCGGGGAACCGTTCCATGTTGTCGGAACCACGGCCTGATAGTTGTCGATCTTGCCGTCCTTGATGCGAATCCAGTGGCCGAGCGCACCGCGCGGCGCTTCGGTGAAGCCGACGCCCTTCGCCTCCTTCGGCCAGGTGTCCGGCGTCCACTTGTCGGTGTTGGCGGTGGACAGATCGCCAGCCTTGATGTTGGCCACCAGCTTGTCCTGGAAATAGCGCAACTGACGCGCCGCCCACTGGCATTCCAGCGCCCGCGCCGCCGTGCGACCGAGCGTCGAGAACAGGGCGGTGAGCGGCAGGCCGAGATCGGTGAGCAGCTTGTCGACCGGCTCCTTGAACTCAGCCTTGCCCTGCGCGTAGCCGATGACATAGCGGGCAAGTGGCCCGACCTCGACGGCATGGCCCTTCCAGCGTGGTGACTTGATGAAGGAGTATTTCGCCGCTTCGTCCAGCGCCTCGATGTTGGTCTTGGTGCCACGTGCGTTGGGGCCGAGTTCGAAATGCGGCTCGGTAATGCCGTCCCAAGGATGCAGACCCTTGGTTTCGTCCGGATACTTGTACCAGGAATGGGTGACGAACTCCTGCACCTCGTCGGGATTGGCAAGGTCGATCGGGTAGATCTCGTCAAGCTTACCGTTCAGGATGACACCGCGCGGCAATTTCAGCGAGGCGTCGGTGTAGTCGTTGGCGTGCTCGGGGATGTCGCCGTAGCTCATCACCGAGGTCGACGACAGGCCGCCACCATGCAGCCAATCCTTGTAGAAGGAGCCGATCGCCTTGAGGTCGGGCAGGTAGACCTGCTCGGTGAAGGCGATCGCCTGGTCGATGATCGACGAGACGAGATTCAGCCGCTCCATGTTGATGGCCCCGACGGCCCCGACGCCATCGACGTTGATCGGCGACGGTACGCCGCCGACCAGCCAGTTGGGATGCGGGTTCTTGCCGCCGTAGACGGTATGGATCTTGACGATCTCCTTCTGGAAGTCGAGCGCTTCCAGATAGTGGGCAACTGCCATCAGGTTGGCTTCCGGTGGCAGCTTGTAGGCGGCATGGCCCCAGTAGCCATTCTTGAACGGCCCGAGCTGGCCGCTGTCCACGAACTTCTTCAGGCGGCCCTGCAAGTCACGAAAATAGCCGGGCGATGACAGCGGCCAGTCGGAAATCGACTGGGCCAGCGCGCTGGTCGCCTTCGGGTCGGCGGACAGTGCCGATACCACATCCACCCAGTCGAGCGCATGCAGGTGGTAGAAGTGGACGAGGTGATCGTGCACCTGCAGCGTCAGCTGCATGATGTTGCGGATGGAGTTGGCATTCTCGGGAATATTGATGCCGAGCGCATTTTCGACGGCGCGCACCGAGGTCAGCGCATGCGTACCGGTGCAAACGCCACAGATGCGCTCGGTGAACGCCCATGCGTCGCGCGGGTCGCGCCCCTTCAGGATCACCTCGATGCCGCGCCACATGGTGCCAGTGGAGACGGCATTGCGGATGATGTTATCGGCGTCGACATTCACCTCGACGCGCATGTGTCCTTCAATGCGCGTCACCGGATCGACGACGATGCGCCGACCGGCGTTGTCGAGCTTGAAGCCGTTGGGGGTTTCGATGCCCATGGCAAAAATGTCCTGTTTCTGGAAGGGTCGGCGGGGCGAAAGGTGCCCGCGCGCCGGCTATTTTACGGATGATCGTTGCGGCGGTGAGGATCGTGCTTGCTGGTGAGGCGCTTGACGGCGGTCGCCGCCGTATGCACCGCCACGCCGGCCACCACGACGCCGGCCGCGGCAAGGCCGATCTGGTCGGCCGTCGCTTCCACCCCGAACTGGCGGATGGTGGTCAACCGGTCGTAGAACGAACCCTTGTCCCAGAAGCCGTCTTCCGAGCAGCCGATGCAGCCGTGGCCCGACTGGATCGGGAAGGAGACGCCACCGTTCCAGCGAACTGTCGAACAGGCGTTGTAAGTGGTTGGGCCCTTGCAGCCCACCTTGTACAGGCAGTAGCCCTTGCGCGCGCTCTCGTCGTCCCAGCTCTCGACGAACTGGCCGGCGTCAAAATGCGGTCGCCGATAGCACTTGTCGTGGATGCGCTGCGAATAGAACATCTGCGGCCGCCCCTGGCGGTCGAGTTCCGGCATCTTGCCAAAGGTGAGGATGTAGCTGATGACGCCGGTCATCACTTCGGCGATCGGCGGGCAGCCGGGTACCTTGATGATAGGTTTGTTGCGGATCACCTTGTCGATCGGCACCGCTTGCGTCGGATTGGGTTTGGCCGCCTGCACGCACCCCCAGGAAGCGCAGGCGCCCCAGGCGATCACCGCCATGGCGTCGTCGGCCATTTCCTTCAGCTTTTCGACGAACGGTCGGCCGCCGTCGATGCAGTACATGCCATCCTCATTGAGCGGCGGGTTGCCCTCGACGGCCAGGATGTAGCCGCCCTTGTACTTCTCGCGCGTCTCCTGAAGGATCTCTTCGGCCTGATGGCCGGCCGCCGCCATCAGCGTGTCGTCATAGTCGAGCGAGATCATCGACAAGATGACGTCTTTCGCCAGCGGGTGCGCCGAGCGGATGAAGCTCTCCGAGCAGCAGGTGCATTCAAGCCCGTGCATCCAGATGACGGGAATGCGCGGCTTGGTTTCCAGCGCGTGCGCCATCTGGGCCGCCGCCACCGGGCCGAGCCCGAGACTTGCCGCCGTCAGATTGCAGAATTTGACAAAGCTTCGCCGCGTGATCCCCTGCCTGCGGATCACGTCATAAAAGGTCTCGGTCGCCGAACCCATGCTGCTCCCCCAAAAAGCGCGCCAACGCCGGAGAGCGGCCGCTCAACCCCTCTAGAGCGCACGCCTCGCGACTCGCGAACATTAGCAATCGCTCATGCAGCTTAGTCTTCAGTTCAGAATCGGTCCAGATCACAAATCGTAGTGATGACTACAAGACTCGGGTTTTCGCCATTGAAAGAAAGGGATAGGCTACGAGGAAAGGGAACACCTAAGTGTCTTCTCGTATGGATATGAGCCACCTGGGCCGCGCTTTGGAGAGGGCGAAGCGGCTGCAATCAAGAGGATGAGCGATGTCTGTTACCGTCTATGGAATCCGGAACTGCGACACCATGAGGAAGGCTTTCGCCTGGCTCGACGAACACGGCATCGCCTATGTCTTCCACGACTACAAAAAGTCTGGCATTGCCAGCGACAAGCTTGCGACCTGGGTGTCGCGAGCCGGCGGCTGGGAGCATGTGGTCAACAAGAGTGGCCTCACCTTTCGTGGCTTGCCGGAGACCACCAAGGATAGCCTCGACGACCAGCGCGCTATTGCCCTGATGATCGAGAAGCCGAGCATGATCCGCCGGCCGATCATCGAGGCCGACGGTGGCAAGCTGATCATCGGCTTTTCCGACGAATCCTTCATCGCGAGCTTCGACCCGTCCAATCCTGCGCCCTGAGCGAGAGAGGTCAAGTCCCGCAGAAGGTCGCCGCCACGCGCTCCTCGGCGCGCGGTGGCCGCCCAAGGTCGACATCCTCAGGTCGGTCGTCGAAGGGGTGCGTCACCGCCTGCAGCAGACGGACATAGGCCGAGCCGTCGCTCCCCTCGACGATGGCGTCAAGCGCCTTTTCCACCTGATGGTTGCGTGGAATGATCGCCGGGTTGGTCGCGCGCATCGCCGATGCAGCCTCGGCGGGAGAGCGATTGCCTGCCGCGAGCCGCGCCCGCCAGGCCGCCAACCAGGGCTCGACGCCGGCATTCGCCCCGAACAGCGACAGGAAGGCCTCGGTGTCTGCCTCGGGTGCAATGATGTCGGCGAGGCGGCGGAAGGCAAGGGTGAAGTCGGCCCGGCCCATCTGCATGACCGCGAGCAGCCCAGTCACCAGCTCGCGGTCGCCGGGGCGTTCGTCGGCGATGCCGAGCTTTTCAAGGAAGCGCCCGAAATAGGCCGCCTCGAAGTCGCCGGCAAAGCCGCTCAGCCGCTCGACAACGATCTTGACCGCTTGATCGCGATCCTCGGAAAGGAGCGGTAGCAGGCACTCGCCGAGGCGGGCCAGGTTCCATTGGGCGATCTGCGGCTGTCGGCTGTAGGCATAGCGGCCTTGCCGATCGATGGAACTGAGCACCATGGAAGGGTCGTAGGCATCCAGGAAGGCACATGGGCCGTAATCGATGGTCTCACCGGAGATTGCCATGTTGTCGGTGTTCATCACGCCATGCACGAAGCCGACCGACAGCCACAGGGCGACGAGCCGCGCCTGCCGTTGGACGATGCTTGCGAACAGCGCGGCATAAGGGGCATCGGCGCCGGCAATCTCGGGATAGAGTCGATCGATCACGTAGTCGGCGAGGCGGCGGACGCCGTCCTCGTCGGAACGGTGGGCGAAATACTGGAAGGTGCCGACGCGGACGTGGCTCGACGCAACGCGCGTCAGCACGGCACCTGGCAGGGGCCGCTCACGCAGCACCGTCTCACCTGTGGCGACTGCGGCGAGCGATCGCGTTGTCGGAATGCCGAAGGCCGCCATCGCCTCGCTGACGAGATACTCACGCAACACCGGCCCGACCGCCGCTTTGCCGTCGCCGCGCCGCGAGAACACCGTACGACCTGACCCCTTCAGTTGCAGATCCAGCCGTCGACCGTTGCGGGCCGTCACCTCGCCGAGCAGAACCGCCCGGCCGTCGCCGAGCGCCGGCACGAAATGTCCGAACTGGTGGCCGGCGTAGGCAAGCGCCATCGGGTCGGCACCGGCTGGGACTGACGTCCCCGACAGCACGGCGACGCCCTCGGGCGACGCCAGTGCCTCGGCATCGAGACCGAGTTCGTCCGCCAGCGTCGTGTTGAGCACCAGCAGCCCGGGCGAGGGGGCCGCCTCGGGGCGCACCCGCTCGTAGAAGCGGGGTGGCAGGCGGGCATAGCTGTTATCGAAGGCGATGGAGAGCGGCAAGAACGGCTCCTCGGATCTGGTAGGGACCATCGATGACGATTGGGTCGTGCGGACGATCGCCGGCCGATGGTCAACCCGCATCTCTTCTACGTAGAGTTCTGGATGAGGTGCCGCAAGAGTAAGGCAGACGATGGCGGCGACCGTCAAAACAAGGCCCCGCCCATATCGCTCATATCAAAACAAAATGTTGCGAGACAATTCTCATTCAAAAAGTGAACACGCTTGTCGGCGCAAGCATGACCCTGAAGATTAGGTATTCGACGTAATATGCTGAATTTCATATATAAAATGCAAAATCTTGAGTGACAGCCGAAGATCTGTATCCCTTCGATTTGCTTGGTCTGGAAACCCCCGCTCCAAGGCGACAAATTACCGTTCCGCGGGGTTGCGTACCGCCGCCGAGGCCGTCTCGTTGGGGCAACCTAGACCGACATCAACGCCGATTCCTGTGTATGATGCCAGTGCATTCGGACTTGTTTCGCGCCCCCTCGCTGCATTTTGGAAGGCCGGGACGATGTCGCCGAAGAGAATCGCGGCCTGGGACACGATCGTTGCGGTCAACGCAGATCCGGCTGCGAAGGTGTGCGAGGCTGGCATCTGACCTTATTGGCGCTTCGGTTTGGGCCTACAGACCGATTCCGCGGCTACGGCCGGGTTGCCGCCTGTGATGATTCCGCAACAGGACAGTCAAACTCGCGGAAGCAGAAATCATTAGGCATAAATTGCCCCTATTCAGCCATAAACGAACCTGAACTTATCGCTACAAAACGAGCGTGGGAAAGCGTGGAGTGGGCCGTTGCCATTCACCTTGAGATCCCACGGAGGTTCGCTGGAAGGGTGCGGTGCTCCGGCATTGTCGACCTGAATGCGGGCGGGGCGGAACGCCGAGAGTGAACATGTCGGGTGTCTGTGTCAGAAACGTCTGCAAGGTCTCCCTCGCCCTGTCGCTGGGGGTGATGTTTGGCTCGCAGGCCATGGCCTTCGATCCTCAGTCCGCTGCAAGGCAGGATGCGTGCTGCGACGCCGCCACCGTGTCTACGCTCCGCGAGGCTACCCGGGCCTATTACTCGGGCGACAAGCGCGAGGCGGTCACCGGCTTGCTCGCCGCCGCACAGAGCGGCCACCCCGCCGCTCAATGGAAGCTCGGCCGCATGTATGCCAAGGGCGACGGTGTCGCCGAGGACGACATGAAGGCTTTCGAGTTCTTCAGCCAGCTGATCTCCGCCCATGGTGAGGATTCGCCGTCTTCTCCGGATGCGCCCTTCGTCTCCAGCGCCTTCGTTGAGGTTGGCTCCTACTATCTGACGGGCATTGCCGATACGGCCGTCATACCCAACGTCAACCGTGCGCGCGAGATCTTCACCTACGCCGCCTCCTATTTCGGCGACGCGCTCGCTCAGCTGAAGCTTGGCAGCATGTATCTCGACGGTCTCGGCGTGGATCAGGATCCCCGCCAAGCCGCCCGCTGGTTCCTGCTCGCCGCCCGCAAAGGCCAGATCGACGCGCAGGCCAAGCTCGGAGAAATGCTGGTGAGGGGCGACCAGATCGAGTCCAATCCCGTCCACGGACTGATGTGGCTGACGATTGCCCTGAAGCGTGCCGAACTCATGCACCACGACGATAATGAGATCCGCGCCGCGCACGAGGAAGCCTTCTCGCTGGCCAGCGAGGACGAGCGCCGCAAGGCCATCGCGCTGGCAGACCAGTGGCTCATGGACAACGACGCCGCCTTTACCCAGGCCTATGCCACGTCAGAGCGCGCCATCGAAGCTTCCGCCACCCGGTGAAGGGTAACTGCTCGGCGATCACCCCGGCATCGCGCCCACCCGGCAAGCCGGCTCACGCCAGACACTCGACTTCAGTCTTCCGGCGCCCGGACTTGACCGTCTGAAGCAGCGTCACACCTTAAGCTCGACCACCACCGGCACATGGTCGGATGGTTTCTCCCAGTCCCGAACCTCATCCTCGATCTCTACCCCCACGATCCTGTCGGTCGCTTGCGGTGACGCCAGGATGTGGTCGATGCGGATGCCCCAGTTCCTCTGTCGAGCGCCCGCCTGATAATCCCAGAAGGTGTAGCGGCCCGGCCGATCGTCGACGGCCCGCAAGGCGTCCGTCCAGCCCAGGTTGATGATCGACTGGAAGGCGGCGCGGCTCTTCGGCAGGAACAACGCATCGCCGGCCCAGACAGCGGGATCATGGCAGTCGCGCGACTCCGGAATGATATTGAAATCGCCACAGAGCAGGGTGGTCTCCTCGAGCTTGAGGAGACCGGCGGCGTACCGGTTGAGACGGTCCATCCAAGCGAGCTTGTAGACATACTTGTCGCTGTCCGGCGGATTGCCATTGGGCAAATAAATGGAGGCGACACGCAAGCTGCCGCCGGGCAGGGACACCACCGCCTCGATATAGCGCGACTGCAGGTCGCCGTCGTCGCCGGGCAGGCCGCGGCGGACATCATCCAGCGGTAACAGCGACAGGATGGCGACGCCGTTGAATCCCTTCTGTCCATGCAGCGCCACATTATACCCGAGCCGCTCGAACGGCTCCGATGGGAACGCTTCGTCGATGCATTTGATCTCTTGCAGGCAGACGATATCGGGACGACTCGCCTCAAGCCAAGCGGAAACCGTTTCGATCCGGGCGCGGACGCCATTGATGTTCCAGGTGGCGATGCGCATCCGACTCCTCCGGCCAGTGCCTTCGGGCACAGGCGATTCCCTTCATATCCAGTTGCGGGAATCCTTGCCATACGCACGTGAACGTTTCAAGAACTATCGCATTTTGATCTAGGTTAAGTGCCTGCTTGACGAACGAACAAAATAAGAACATTGTACGTCCCAATAGAGAACAAGGGGGCGGCGATGGCTGTCATAAGTGCCAAGCTTTCTATCGGGGAAATTGAGTGCGTGGTTGGCATTCGCTACAACCAGACATCATTCTCTCGGAACAAAGAGGGATCGCCGCTCCGCACTGGACGGATTCTTCCGGGATTCTTGGGGGAAGAGACGCCGACAGTTCGCGATTTTACGCTGTCGCCGCGTGATCGTCTCGCTGCGGCAATCGCCTCGGCGGCCATCGTTCGCGATGTGGCGGCGCTGGGCGCCCTGGTGCTGTTCGGGACCATGTTGGTGCTGGTGCTGAGTTCGGCCGACATGCTGGTCTGAGCGTCCGGACGGGCAGGGTGACTTTTCCACAAGCGCGGGGCTTCGCCAGGAAAACGCTCCGATCACTCCGCCGGATGGGATAGCCTGTGGTCGGTGATCTGCCGGTGCGGCGGATCGGCCCTCAACCGGAACATGGCGATGATCGGCGACGTCGGCTTCATTCACCTGCGCGTTCACAGCGCCTATTCGCTTCTCGAGGGGGCACTGCCGCTTGTCAAGGCGTTGAAACTGGCGATGGCCGACAACCAGCCGGCGCTGGCCATCACCGACACCGGCAATCTTTTTTGTGCCCTGGAGTTTTCCGAGAAATCCATCGAGAAGGGATTGCAGCCAATCATCGGTTGCGAGATGGCCGTCGATTTTGGCGACGATAGTGCCGACCACCGTCGCCCCGGCGGGTTGCCGCAGGCGCTACCGTCCATCGTGCTCCTGGCCGCGACGGCGGAGGGATTTGCCAATCTGACGGTGCTGATGTCCCGCTCCTTCCTCGAATCGGAGCCGGGGGCGGCTGCCAGCCTGCCGATCGACCGTTTCGAGGGGCTGACGGGGGGCATCATAGCGCTGACGGGTGGTCCCGGCGGCCCGGTTGACAAGGCAATTGTCGCCGGACTGATGCCACAGGCCGAAAGCCGCCTCACGCGACTGGAGGGCCTGTTTGGCGACCGCCTCTATATTGAGTTGCAGCGCCACGGCACGCCCCAGGAAATAATAGTCGAACCGCATCTCGTCGACCTCGCCTACGCGCGGGACCTGCCGCTCGTTGCCACCAACGAATGCTATTTCCCAACGCGTGCCGACTACGAGGCCCATGACGCGCTGATCGCCATTTCCGAAGGGCGCATGGTTGCCGAGGACGATCGCCGCCGTCTCACCGAGGAGCACTATTTCAAGTCACGGGCCGAAATGCAGACGCTGTTCGCCGATCTGCCGGAGGCGTTGGAAAACACCATCGAGATCGCCCGCCGTTGCACCGTTCGGGCTCCAAAGCGCAAGCCGCTGTTGCCGCGTTTCGCTGGCGCCGATGTCGATGACGTCGCTGCGGCGGAGGCGGCCGAGGCGGCCGAATTGGCTCGTCAGGCCTGGGACGGGCTCGCCCACCGCATCGAAAGTCATGGCCTTGCCCCAGGGCTGACGCTCGAGGATTATCATAAGCGCCTGGAGTTCGAGCTCGGCATCATCACCCGCATGAAGTTCCCCGGCTACTTCCTGATCGTGGCCGACTTCATCAAATGGGCCAAGACGCATGGCATTCCCGTCGGGCCGGGCCGCGGTTCAGGTGCTGGCTCGTTGGTGGCCTTCTCGCTGACCGTCACCGATCTCGATCCCCTGCGGTTTGCCCTGCTGTTCGAGCGCTTCCTCAACCCCGAGCGCGTGTCGATGCCCGACTTCGACATCGATTTCTGCCAGGATCGCCGCGAGGAGGTGATCCGCTACGTTCAGGACAAGTACGGCCGCGCCCAAGTGGCTCAGATCATCACCTTCGGTTCGCTGCAAGCGCGGGCCGTACTGCGCGACGTCGGTCGCGTGCTGCAGATGTCCTACGGCCAGGTCGACAAGCTCTGCAAGCTGGTGCCGCAGAACCCGGCCCATCCGGTGACTCTGGTGCAGGCGCTCGAGGATGAGCCAAGGCTCAAGGAGGCGCGCGAGGACCCGGTGGTCGACCGGCTGATCGATATTTCCATCAAGCTTGAAGGCCTTTATCGCCACGCCTCGACGCACGCCGCCGGCATCGTCATCGGCGACCGGCCGCTCGAACAGCTGGTGCCGCTCTACCGAGACCCGCGCTCGGACATGCCGGTCACCCAGTACAACATGAAGTGGGTGGAGAGCACCGGCCTCATCAAGTTCGACTTCCTTGGCCTCAAGACCCTGACGGTGCTCCGGCGCGCCGTCGATCTCATCGAGCGCAAGGGCGTGAAGATCGATCTGTCGGCGCTGCCGCTCGACGATCCCAAGACCTATGAACTGCTCGCCCACGGCGAGACGGTCGGCGTGTTCCAGTTGGAAAGCATGGGCATGCGCAAGGCCATCTCCGACATCAAGCCGGACCGCTTCGAGGACATCATTGCCCTGGTCGCGCTTTATCGGCCAGGTCCGATGGCCAACATCCCCGTCTACGGCGCCCGCAAGTTCGGCCTTGAGAAGCCCGACTACCAGCATCCTTCCATCGAACCGGTGCTGAAGGAGACCTACGGCATCGTCGTCTACCAGGAACAGGTGATGCAGATCGCCCAGATTCTCTCGGGCTATTCGCTCGGCGAAGCCGATCTGTTGCGCCGCGCCATGGGAAAGAAGATCAAGGCGGAGATGGACAAGCAGCGGGCTCGCTTCGTTGATGGCGCTGTTGAGCGCGGCATCGACAAGGCGCTCGCCGACACCATTTTCGACCTTCTGGCCAAGTTCGCCGACTACGGCTTCAACAAGAGCCATGCCGCTGCCTACGCCCTGGTCGCCTACCAGACCGCCTATCTCAAGGCCAACCATCCCGTAGAGTTCATGGCGGCGTCGATGACGCTCGAACTGACCAATACCGACAAGCTCAACGACTTCAGGCGTGAGGCGATCCGCCTCGGCATTACCGTCGAGCCACCGTCGGTCAACCGCTCCGATGTGGTGTTCGAGGTCGATGGCAAGCACATCCTCTACGCGCTTGCCGCCGTCAAGGGCGTCGGCCAGGCGGCGGTCGAGCACATCGTCGAGCAACGGGGCAACAAGCCGTTCCGGTCGATCTCCGACTTCGCCGCCCGCATCAACCCCAAGGCGATGAACAAGCGCATCCTTGAGGCGCTGACCTCCGCTGGCGCCTTCGACTGTCTGGAGCCAAACCGGAACCGGCTGTTCCAGGGCCTCGAGAGCGTGATGGCCGCCGCCACTCACCGGCTCGAGCAGCAGGAGAGTGGCCAGAACGAGCTGTTCGGCGGCGGCGGCGAGCCGGAGCCGGTTCGTCTGCCGACCGTTCCCAATTGGCTGCCTGAGGAAAAGCTGCAGCGTGAGCATACAGCGATCGGCTTCTATCTGTCCGCCCATCCCCTCGACGCCTATGAGGCGTTGCTCGGCCGCCTGAGGGTGCAGACCTGGGCTCAGTTCTCGGCCTCGGTGAAGCGAGGGGCATCAGCCGGGCGGCTCGCCGGCACCATCGTCGCCAAGCAGGAGCGCAAGACACGTACCGGCAACAAGATGGGCATCATCGGCATTTCCGATCCCACCGGCCAGTATGAGGCGGTGATCTTCTCGGAAGGGCTTGCCCATTTCCGCAGCCTGCTCGAGTCCGGACAGTCGGTGATCCTGCTGGTCAACGCCGAAGACAAGCCGGAAGGCATTTCCGTTCGGATCGACTCGGTGGAGCCGCTCGATCAGGCCGCCGGCAAGCTGCAAAATGCCCTCAGGATCTTCCTGCGCGGTGCCGAGCCGCTCGCCGCCCTCCGCGACGTGCTGAAGCCCGGCGGGGAAGGCGACGTGTCGCTGATCGTGCTCGGCGATGGCGGACGGGGCGAAGTGGAAGTGAAGTTGCCGGGAGGGTACCGCGTGTCGCCGCAACTGGCTGGTGCGCTCCGGGCGGTCGACGGCGTGGTGGACGTCGAGCTGGCCTGAGCCCGGCGGGAGCTACCCGACGCGAGCGTTCAACGGCCATCGATATCTCGGCGCACGGCGGCGAAGACCGCACGGAACATGTCCGGCGTCAGCACGCCAGTGTTCGTGTTGTAGCGCGAGCAGTGATAGCTGTCGTAGAGCCGGACGCCGGGCAGGCTTTCGAGCGTGTGCACGGCGCCGTGGGCGAACTTGTGGCGGGCAAGCGGCACCCGCAGCGTCTTCAGCATCTGGTCATGGGCGATCTTGCCCAGAGCGATGATGGCGGAAAGCCGCTCGAAGCCGACCACCGTCGCGGCGAAGAAGCGCCGGCAGGTGTTGATCTCGTCGTTGGTTGGCTTGTTTTCCGGCGGTACGCAACGCACGGAGTTGCTGATGGCGGCGTCAACCAGTTCGAAGCCGTCGTTCGGATCGGCGCGATAAATGCCATGCGCGAAGCCGAAGTCGATCATGGTCTCAAAAAGCAGATCGCCCGCATAGTCGCCGGTAAACGGCCGGCCGGTGCGGTTGGCGCCTCGAAGGCCGGGGGCGAGTCCGGCGATCAACAGACGCGCATCCGGATCTCCAAAGGTCGGAACCGGTGCGTTGAACCAATCTGGATGTGCGGCGCGCTGGGCGTGTCGAAAGGCAACGAGGCGAGGGCACAGGCCGCAGTCCCGATCGGGCTCGGTCGGGTGCCCGACATATTCGGAGAAGGTAGACAGGGTCGGCATGCGAATCACCTTGCGGAAGGCACGGAAAGGCGCGGATTTAATCCGCCTTAGGCCGCAAGCGTAGCGGTTTTCGGAAATTATCCTGGCGATCGCCGCACTGTCGGTCGGCCAAACGGAATGTTTCGAGAGTTATGAGGGGCGACTTTGTCGCGGAACCTAAAGTTGTCACGACCTGGATTTGTGACGTGGCGAAAACGGTTTGGGACGCTGGCGCCACGGCCACCGACAACGTTTTCATCCCGCCAGCGGAAAATCCCCCACAGTGAGCACCAGCGCTGCTGGCGATGCCTTCTCAGCGTGATCCGTTCCGCGGGATCGGCCCATGACCTATGCCGTCGACTTCGCAAGTCTCCGCGAAACAAACGCTCTATCGCAACACGGAGCCGGCGACAAACCATCAGCGGCAGAGACTATCTGCAAGACAGATCAGCCGTCCGGGCAGGCACCAGCCCGCTGAAAGGAGCACAAAACAACCGCCGCCCCGCTACGGAGCGACGGTCTTTCATCTCTGGGCTTGCCGCCTCAAGCCTCGTCGGGTGCGCCGGTTCGTTCGCCGGTGCGCGCCGGCCGCTCGTTCGGGTCTCGGCCGATGCGCGCGGAGAGGTTGGCCAGGTCAATGAAGTGATCGGCCTGTCGGCGCAGTTCGTCGGCGACCATCGCCGGCTGCGTCTGCAGCGTCGAAACAACCGAAACCTTGCGCCCCTTGCGCTGAATGGCTTCTACCAACGAGCGGAAGTCGCCATCGCCAGAAAACAGAACGATGTGGTCGACATGCTCGGACAACTCCATGGCGTCGACCGCCAGCTCGATGTCCATCGACCCCTTGACCTTGCGCCGGCCGGTGGAATCGAAGAATTCCTTGGTCGGCTTGGTCACAACTTTGTAGCCATTGTAATCGAGCCAGTCGATCAATGGGCGGATGGATGAGTATTCCTGATCTTCAGCGAGTGCGGTGTAATACAGCGCCCTTAAGAGATACCCCTTGGCGCTGAATTCCTTGAGCAACCTACGGTAGTCAATATCAAATCCAAGAGCCTTGGCAGTCGCGTAAAGATTTGCACCATCGATGAAGAGGGCTATTTTTTCGCGTTCATCAAACATTAGTTCTTTGCTTACCTCGCAACCGGCAGTCCGTTTACAATTCTTCGTTCTGATGAGCTGTCGTCCACACGTTTAACGGATTGTTCCGTCCGACGACATCCGGCGCGCATCATTATGCCCGCCAACGTTTTCGCACATTAGTCCGCCTGTTATCAAGTTTCAGCGGCACAACCAAGTTAAAATGAATTCATCTGATGGATTCCCACGGAAAATAGCAGAAAAGGTCGCGAATTCGACCAATGGCGCATGCAACGATCAAGCGGATTTGTAGCAGCTAAACCGAGATCACCGGATTTTGAGGCTCACGTGAATGATCGCGCTTGGGATTGGAGATGGATGTTCGCTTGCATCTCCGCTTGCTTTTCGGCAGCCTCCCGCATATCTAGACCGAGAGTTCAGCGGCTTTACCTCGTACGTCACTAGGCGGAGGCGGGGCTGCTGGCGGTGAAATTCGCACTCTCTGGACGCTTGCCGGACGGGATGCCGTTCGTGCGGGCGAAATTTGCTTCTGAAGCTGGAGTTGGACTATGGCACGCGTCACAGTCGAGGACTGCATCGACAAGGTAGACAACCGCTTCGAACTGGTGCTGTTGGCCAGCCATCGCGCCCGTATGATCTCGTCCGGTTCGCCTCTGACGGTCGATCGCGACAACGATAAGAACCCAGTCGTTGCTCTGCGCGAAGTTGCGGAATCGTCGATTTCGCCCCAGGATCTCAAGGAAGATCTGATCCACTCGCTGCAGAAATACGTCGAGGTGGACGAACCCGAGCAGGAGCCGGTGGCTGGCCTTCTCGGCGCCCCTGGCAATGCCGGCGATGACGACGAGATCGTCTTCGACCAGATGTCGGAAGAAGATCTTCTGCGCGGCCTTGAGAGCATGGTCCCGCCCGAAAAGGTCGAGGAAATCTGATTGCCGGTCACGGCAGGCTTTTGGGCGGGCGGACCGGCTGCGGTTCGCCCGTTTTTGTTCGTGGCAATAGATTGAAAAGGCTCGCGTCGCTTTTCCGCCCGCGACGACGCGATTGAACTACATTCCCGATTATTGTTGCGCTAGCTTGATTTCGATGCTGACCGTGGAAGCGGATTCGAGGCGTCCGACACGGAGAGGAGTGACCGTCCCCGATGATGCGGCAGTATGAACTCGTCGAAAGGGTGCAGCGCTACAACCCCAACTGCGACGAGGGTCTGCTCAACCGCGCCTACGTCTACGCCATGCAGAAGCACGGCACGCAGAAACGCGATTCAGGTGATCCCTACTTCTCGCATCCGCTCGAAGTGGCGGCCATCCTCACCGACCTCAAGGTCGACGACGCCACCATCGTCATCGCGCTTCTGCACGACACCATAGAGGACACCGACGCCACGCGGCAGGAGATCGACCAACTGTTTGGTGTCGAGATCGGCCAGTTGGTCGAGGGCCTCACCAAGCTTCAGAAGCTCGATCTTGTCTCCAAGCGCACGGCCCAGGCAGAAAACCTCAGGAAGCTGCTGCTTGCCATCGCCGAGGACCTGCGTGTCCTGTTGGTCAAGCTCGCCGACCGTCTCCACAACATGCGCACGCTGCATTTCGCTCCGGAAAGCAAGCGCGGCCGCATCGCCGAGGAGACGATGGAGATCTATGCGCCGCTGGCCGGCCGCATGGGCATGCAGGACATGCGTGACGAGCTTGAAGATATCGCCTTCAAGACGCTACATCTCGACGCCTTCAGCGCCATCAAGGTCCGTCTCGACGAAATGGAGTCCCTGCAAAAGGACCTCATCGCCGACATCGAGAAGGAACTTCGGGAAAATCTCGAGGCGCGCGGCATCGTCGCCACCGTCAAGGGACGGCGCAAGCAGCCCTATTCGATCTTCCGCAAGATGATCGACAAGCAGATCGGGTTCGAGCAGCTCAGCGACATCTATGGTTTCCGCGTGCTGGTCGACGACGTCGACACCTGCTATCGGGCGCTGGGCGTCGTCCATCAGCTATGGCGGACGGTGCCGGGGCGCTTCAAGGACTATATCTCGACGCCAAAGCCGAACGGCTACAAGTCGCTGCATACCACCGTGGTCGGCCCGCATCGCCAGCGCGTCGAGCTGCAGTTCCGCACTCACGAGATGCAGCAGGTCAACGAATACGGCATCGCCGCGCATGCCCTTTACAAGGACAAGATCAGCGAGAGCGGTCACTTGCCGCAGCTTGCCGACGATACGGCCGCCTATGCCTGGCTGCGCCAGACCGTCGAGGCGCTATCGGAAGGCGCCAGCCCGGAGGAGTTCCTTGAGAACACCAAGCTTGAGTTGTTCCAGGACCAGGTGTTCTGCTTCACACCCAAAGGCTTGCTGATCGCGCTGCCGCGCGGCGCGACGCCGATCGATTTCGCCTATGCCGTCCACACCAACATCGGCAACACCTGCGTCGGCTGCAAGATCAATGGCCGCATCACGCCGCTGGTTACCGAGTTGAAAAACGGCGACGAGGTGGAGATCATCCGCTCCAAGGCGCAGGTACCGCCGCCGACCTGGGAGACCATCGCCATCACCGGCAAGGCGCGCGCCGCCATTCGCCGCGCCACGCGCGAGGCGACGCGCAAGCAGTTCGCCGCGCTTGGCCGGCAGGTGCTCGAGACGGTGTTCACCCGCGAGGGCCGCGAGCTCACCGACGCGCTGCTGGAGCAGGCACTGCCACGCCTGTCGCAACCGACGGTGCCGGACCTCTTGGCTGCCGTCGGGCGCGCCGAGATCCCGTCGGCCGATGTGCTCAAGGCCTGCTTCCCCGACTATCGCGAGGAGCGGGCAACGCGGCAGACGACCGCGCAGCGACAGGAGGGCGGCTGGTTCTCCTTTGCTGCCCAGACCGGCATCAAGTTCCATGGCGATTCCGATTCGATTCGTGCCCACGGCCTGCCGATCCGCACCGTTGCAGCCGACCTGCCGGTGCGCTTTGCCCCTGACGGCGGCGCTGTGCCCGGCGACCGCATCGTCGGCATTGTCGAGCCGGACGTCGGCATCACCATCTATCCGATCCAGTCGCCGGCACTGATCGCCTTCGAGGAAAAGCCCGATCGCTGGCTGGATGTGCGCTGGGACATCGACAGCGAAGATCCGATCCGCTTCCCGGCCCGCATCTCCATCCAGTCGTTCAACGAACCCGGCTCGCTCGCCCGTATCGCCAAGGCTATCTCCGATAGCGACGGCAACATCGACAACATCGGCATGGCGCGCCGCACACCCGACTTCCACGAGATCGTTGTCGACCTCGAGGTGTGGGATATCAAGCATCTGACGCAGATCCTCAACGAGCTGCGCGTGCTGCCCAACGTCAGCAAGGTCGAGCGCGTCAACGGATAAAGGCATGATCATCGGCATCGGCTCCGACCTCATCGACATCCGCCGCGTCGAGAAGACGCTGGAGCGCTTCGGCGATCGCTTCGTCAAGCGAGTGTTCACCGATATCGAGCGCGAGCGTTCGGACCGCCGGGCCAACCGTGCCGCCTCCTACGCCAAACGCTTCGCCGCCAAGGAAGCCTGCTCCAAGGCGCTCGGCACCGGCATCCGCATGGGCGTCAACTGGCGCGAGATGGGCGTCGTCAATCTGGCCACCGGCCAGCCGACCATGCGTCTCGAAGGCTCGGCGGCCGCGCGTCTTGTCGCGCTGACACCGAAGGGCCTCGTGCCGCGCATCGATGTCACCATCACCGACGATTATCCGCTGGCGCAGGCCTTCGTGGTGATTTCGGCCTGGCCGCCGGACTGGCCGGGGAGCGGCGGGTAAGTCGCCACAATTCGGCTCGCTTTTCGGCTTTTCGTTGCGTCGCTCGTGCCGCTCCGATAAAAGGCGCCGAGGTCCGGGTTGCCGCGGATCGGCCGCTTCGGCGCCGACAGGGGCTCGGTATCAGACTCCGATTGAAGGGCGGCCACATGTCGGCGACCAAACAGCGTGCGGAATCCAAGGACGGCATCTGGGAAACGATTAAGGTGATCGTCGAAGCCCTGCTTCTGGCACTGGTGGTGCGCAGCTTCCTGTTCCAGCCATTCTCAATCCCGTCGGGCTCGATGATGCACACGCTGCTCATCGGTGACTACCTGTTCGTCTCGAAATACTCCTACGGCTATAGCAAATATTCCTTCCCCTTCGGTCTTGCGCCCTTCGAGGGTCGCATTTGGGCGAGCGCGCCCAAAGCCGGCGATATCACCGTGTTCAAGCTGCCGGCCGATCATTCGACCGACTACATCAAGCGCGTCATCGGCCTGCCGGGCGATCGGATCCAGATGAAGGGTGGCGTGCTCTATATCAACGGCGAGGCGGTGAAGCGCGAACAGGCCGGCGAGTTCGTCGAGAAGGGGCCGTTCGGCAACGACATCAAGGCGACGATCTGGCGCGAAACGCTGCCGAATGGC
>JAGSYU010000155.1 GCA_018262575.1 Pseudomonadota bacterium
CCGTTCATCGCATCGCCGATCAGCCGCTCGTAGGGCAGCATGTTGTCCATGTCATCGCTGAAGGCGGTCAGTTCCACCGCTTCGCCGACCATGTTGCCGCCGTTGGTTTTGCGTCGGGCGCCGATGCCGATCGACACCTCGGGTCCCAGGCGAAACCGCATGTAGTTGGCTTCGCCAGGCCGGATCGGATCGAACACTTCAAGCGGCGGCCGCTTGAAGCGCACCACGACTTCCGTGGCGCGTACCGGCAGGTTCTTGCCGGCGCGGATATAGAAGGGCACGCCCTGCCAGCGCCAGGTATCGATGAACAGGCGCACCGCCACGAAGGTTTCGACGCGGGAGTTGGCGGCGACGCCGGGTTCGTTGCGATAGCCTTCGAACTGCCCCCTGACGACGTCGCGCTCCTCGAGCGGGCGGATGGCCTTCAGCACCTGCACCTTCTCGTCGATCAGATCATCCGACAGGGCGTTGACCGGCGGCTCGGTGGCGAGCAGCAGCAGCACGTTGACAAGGTGATTTTGCACCACGTCGCGCAGCGCGCCGACCTCTTCATAGAAGCGTCCACGTCCCTCGACGCCGAAATTCTCGGCCATGGTGATCTGGACGCTGTCGATGTAGTTGCGGTTCCACAATGGCTCCAGGAAGGAGTTGGCAAAGCGGAAGTACAGGAGGTTCTGGATCGCTTCCTTGCCGAGATAGTGGTCGATACGGAACAGGTCGTCTTCCCTGAAGACGACATGCAGGACGCGATTGAGGTCCTGGGCCGATTGCAAATCGCGGCCGAACGGCTTTTCCACCATCAGCCTGGCGCCGGCCGACAGGTTAGCCTGCTTGAGGCCGGCGGTCACCGAGGCGAACATGGAGGGCGGAATGGCGAGATAATAGAGGACGCGCCGCCGATCGGACAGGATTTCGCCGAGCCGGGTGAAAGTCGTCGGGTCCTGATAATCGCCGGGGACGAAGCGCACGAGACTGGCGAACTTGGCAAACGTCGGCTCGTCGATCGTGCCGCAACTGGCGGCGATGCTGTCACGGGCGCGTTCCAGCAGTTTTTCAACGCTCCAGCCTTCGCGGGCGACGCCGACAATGGGTTCGTTGAGGTTGCCGCGCCGCACCATCTGATACAGCGAGGGGAAAATCATCTTGCGGGCGAGGTCGCCGGTGGCCCCGAAGATGACGAGGGCATCGGAACGGCCGTTGCGGGCTTCCTTGATGGCTCTGGGCATGTCAACGGCCCTCCTTCTTTTCGATATGACCGCCGAAGGCCTGGCGCATCGCCGAAAGCACCTTGTTGGCGAACTCGTCATTGCCGCGCGAGGTGAACCGTCCGAACAGCGCCGACGACAGCACCGGCACCGGCACGGAGGTGTCGATGGCCGCCTTGAGCGTCCAGCGTCCCTCGCCGGAATCGGCGACGTTGCCTTGATAGGAAGCAAGATTGGGATCGGCGGCCAAAGCCGAGGCGGTCAGATCGAGCAACCACGAACTGATGACGCTGGCGTGTCGCCACACCTCGGTGACCGCGGCGATGTCGAAGTCGTAGCGGTAGTATTGCGGCTCGTCGAGCGGGCTGGTCTCCGCGTCGGCCTGGCGCGCCACGGCGCCGGCATTGGCCGACTTCAGGATGTTGAGCCCCTCGGCATAGGCGGCCATCATGCCGTATTCGATGCCGTTGTGGATCATCTTGACGAAGTGTCCGGCACCGGCCGGACCGCAGTGGAGGTAGCCGCGCTCGGCCGTGCTGACCGACGGGTCGCCACCGGGGGCGAGCGTGGCGAAGATCGGGTCCAGCCGGGCCACGGCGCCGGCGTCGCCACCGATCATCAGGCAATAGCCGCGTTCCTTGCCCCACACGCCGCCCGAAGTGCCGACGTCAAGGAAATGAATCCCCGTCGTGGCCAGTTCACCGGCCAGGTCGACGGCCTTGCGGTAGTTGGAGTTGCCGCCGTCGATAATGACGTCATCGGAGGCAAGCCGTGTCGAAAGGTCGCGTACTGCGCCTTCGGTTATGGCGGCCGGCAGCATCAGCCAGACGGCGCGCGGCGGTTTCAGGCGGGCGACCAGATCATCGATCGAAGCGGCTGCGACGGCGCCTTCGGCTTCGAGGGCGGCAACGCTGTCACGGTTGAGATCGTAGGCCACAACCTCGTGGCCGCTCGCCATGAGCCGCAGCGCCATGTTGTAGCCCATCCGGCCCAGTCCCATCATTCCGATCTGCATGTGTCATTCTCCGGTGAGGCCCTTCCAGGCCTCGGGTGTCGGAGCTCGCGCCCAAGGGGGCGAGCCGACTGTTTGAAGGCGGGGGTTCGGAGGACTCAGGTCGTTTCCGCGAGGCCGACGAAGAGCAACGTGAAGTGTTGTCGGGGCATAATCGCTTCAGCCATCGGGCGCCCTTCCTGAACTGCCAATACCTACGTTCAGATAAGTATATTACCTAGGTCGCGAGTAAATGGCCAACGCGATCACGTTCGAAGGAGATTCCGGTGAACACGAACTGTGCCGCCCACTCCTGACGGATGCACTTTGGAAGAACACTCGTCCCGGCTACGCATCTGACCGGCGTTGAGGCCGAGCGAGGCGGTCATCGGCGGTACGCCGGTAGGGTCGCAGTTGCGACAACCAACCCGACCGAGGAACCACCATCAGATGCGTCGGCATCTTCGCGAGTTGATTGTTACTCGCGGAAGACCCATCCTTTCGCGTGTTCTATTTGCAGTCTAACTTACGCGACTATCCATAATACGCCTGTTTTATGAAGTAAATGCACGGTACAAACAGCGATGTTTGGCGATTTAAATTCATGTTTTGATCGTTGTCGTATTAATTATTAGCCGATTATACTTAATTATGTCATCGGCGCGCCTCTGTAATGTCATGAGAGGCCATCTAGATGCCGGTCGTCTTTATGAAGTCTCGACGGCACCCGGAGGGAAAGATGGCATCACTCAGCATCGACAGGGTCACCAAGACCTTCGGGCATCAGACCGTTCTGAAGGATGTGTCGCTCGACGTGCGCGACGGCGAGTTCCTGACGCTGGTCGGCGCCTCCGGTTGTGGCAAGTCGACGATACTGCGGGTCATCGCCGGCCTCGAACCGCAAGACACCGGATCGATCCTGATCGACGGCGGCAGAGTCGATCACCTCAGGCCGAAGCAGCGCAACGTGGCGATGGTGTTCCAATCCTATGCGCTCTACCCGCACATGTCCGTCGCCGACAACATCGCCATGCCCCTTGTGATGCAGCGCCTTCGCCTTGCCGAACGCCTGCCGCTCGTCGGCCGCCTGTCGCCGCGGCGCGGCCGGGTGATGGCCGGCGTCAAGGGCGAGGTGGAGGCGGTGGCGCGCCAGCTGCAGATCGACCAGTTGCTCGCCCGCAGGCCGGCGCAGCTCTCCGGCGGCCAGCGTCAGCGCGTCGCGCTCGGCCGGGCGATGGTGCGCCATCCGCAAGTGTTCCTGATGGACGAGCCGCTCAGCAATCTGGACGCCAAGCTCAGGGTGCACATGCGCGCCGAGCTGACCGAGCTGCACCGGCGTCTCGGCAGCACCTTCATCTATGTCACCCACGATCAGGTCGAGGCGATGACCATGTCCGATCGCGTGGCGCTGATGGACGAGGGCCGCATCATCCAGCTCGGGACGCCGAACGAACTCTATCACGACCCGCTCGACCTCCGCGTCGCCCGCTTCATTGGCTCACCCGGCGTCAATGTGCTGCCCGGTCTGGTGCTGGCGTCGGGCGCCGTCGAGGTCTGCGGCGTGAAGCTGCCGGTCGAGGTCGAGGCGAAGGAAGGCTCGATCGTCGATGTCGGCCTGCGCCCGGAGACGCTGTCGCTCGACGCCCATCATCCCGGCTGTCCGCGCCTTGCCGCCCGGCTTCAGAGCGTCGAGAACCTCGGCGCCGAGGTGTTCCTGCGCTTCATCATCGAGGCCGGCCCGGCCGAGCCGGTGATCCTGCGCGCCTCGCTTGAAAGCTACGAGCGCGGCCGTCACCACGGCTCGCTCGACGGCGTGGTGCAGGTGTCGGTCGACACGCAGCGCGCCACCGTCTTCGATGCCGAGGGGCGCCGCATCGCCCGTCGGCCGGTCGAAGCGTCGGTGGTTCGCCTGTCCGTTCCGGCGGAGTGATCGCCATGGCCGTCCTTGCCGCACCGGGCACCCAGCCCATCCGCCGGCTCTCCAGCCAGCCGCGCGTCGAAGCCTTCACCGGTCAGATGTTCGCCCTTCCGGCATTGCTGCTGATCGTCGGGCTGCTGATCGTGCCGATCCTCGTGGTCATCGTGCTCGGCTTCTCCGACTACCAGCTCGGCGCCATCGAATGGTCATGGATCGGCCTCGGCAACTACCAGCGCATGCTCGACGATCCCGTGTTCTGGCGCTCGATCAGCAACACCTTCCTCTACGTCGCGGCGGTGGTGCCCGGCTCGGTGCTGTCGGCGCTGGTGGTGGCGATCCTCGTCAACGACCGCAAGCACTTCAAGAGCGTCTACCAGATCATCTATTTCCTGCCGGTGACGACGACGCTGATCGCCATGTCGGTGGTCTGGCACTTCGTGCTCAATCCGCAGCTCGGGCCCATCGCCGGTGTACTGAGGGCACTCGGCTTGCCGCCGGTCGATCTGTTCGGCGACCCCGATCTCGTGCTGATCGCGCTGTCGCTGATCGGCATCTGGCAGCTCGTCGGCTTCAACATGGTGCTGTTTCTCGCCGGCCTCACCGCCATTCCGCACGATCTCTACGACGCGGCGGCCATCGACGGCGCCGACCACCCCTGGGACCGCTTTGCCCGCGTCACGTGGCCGATGCTCGGCCCGACGACGGTGTTCGTGGTGGTGACGACGACGATCACCGCCTTCCGCGTCTTCGACACGGTGGCCGTCATCACTCGCGGCGGACCGATCGGGCGCTCGGAGGTGATGCTCTACGACATCTATCTCGAGGGCTTCCAGTATTTCGAAATCGGCTACGCCTCGGCGCTCACCGTCGTTTTCCTCGTCGTCGTGGTGGTGCTCGCCGTGCTGCAAGCCTTCTTCCTTGATCGCAAGGTGCACTACTGATGAGCGCGCTCACCACCACCCGCCCGTCGCCGGGCCTGCTCTTCCGCCTCGGCCTGATGCGTCCGGATCTGGTGATCCGCTCCGCCGTCGCCCACCTGGTGCTGATCGTCGGCGCGCTGTTCGTGCTGTTGCCCTTCGTGTGGATGCTGCTCACCTCGATCCGCAAGCCGGAAGCGGTGTTCACCGCCGGCTTCAACCCGATCCCGGACGAGTTCCACGGCGTCGAGAACTACGGGCACGCGCTGTCGCAGTCGCCGCTGCTGCAGTTCATGGGCAACGGCGTCATCGTCTGCGCGGCGATCCTGGCGCTGCAACTGATCTTCTCACTGCCGGCCGCCTATGCGCTCGCCAAGCTGAGCTTCCGGGCGCGGCCGCTCATCTTCGCGTTGGTGCTGATGGGCCTCACCGTGCCGGAGCAGGTGACGGCGCTGCCGATCTACATGGGGCTCGCCAGCATCGACATGCTCGACACCTATTTCGCGCTGATGCTGCCATTCTCGCTGTCGGTGTTTGCCATTTTCCTGTTCCGGCAGTTCTTCAAGAGCTTTCCCGACGAGATCATCCAGGCGGCGCGGCTCGATGGCTTCACCGAGTTCGAGATCCTGATCCGCATCATGGTGCCGAGCGCCCTGCCGGCGATTGCCGCCTTCGCGGTGTTCTCGATCACCTCGCACTGGAACGATCTCTACTGGCCGTTGGTCGTGACGACCTCGCCGGAACACGCGACGCCTCCGCTCGGCATGATGATCTTCCGCGACCAGGAAACCGGCTCCAACTACGGCGCGCTGATGGCCGGCGCCACCATCATCACCGCGCCCCTGGTGATCGCCTTTCTCATTGCCCAGCGCCAGTTCGTGCGCGGCATCACCATGACCGGCGTCAAGTGAACGCCGCGACGGCGTCAGGTGACGCCGTGACCATGCCTCCGGCGGCGCGGGCCGCCGGTGCCAGAGACTTCAGTGTCCAGGACTGAATCCGCACCCATCCGACAAGGAGACCACCATGCTTCGCAGAACCGTGCTCAAGGGGATCGCGGCCGCCACCGCCTCGGCCGTCGCCATGCCCGCCGTCCTGACCCGCGCCCTTGCCGCCGACGCCATCGAGCTCGACGTCGTCCATTGCTGGCCGGGCCACGACAAGTTCCACGCCGAGATCGCCGATGCCTTCATGGCGACGCATCCGGACATCCGGATCAAGTTTGGCACCTCGGCGCCAAGCTATGAGGACGGCCACCAGCAGATCCTGCGCCAGGCGATGAGCAACCATCTGCCGGACATCTACTTCTCCGGTTTCCACCTGCTGCCGCCGCTGACGCGGACGCTGAAATCGCGCGGCCAGTTCGTGGCGCTCGACGCGCTGATCGCCGGCGAGGGCGCCGCGTGGAAGGCGACCAACTATGCCGACCGCATCCTGGCGCTTGGCAATGTCGACGGCGAGCAGGCCGGCATGGCCTTCAACACCTCGACGCCCATCGTCTACTTCAACGCCGATCTGGTGAAGAAGGCCGGCGGCAACCCCGACGCCTTCCCCACCGACTGGGATGCCCTCCTCAAGCTCTCCGCCGCCATAGCCGGCACCGGTGACGACGTCGACGGCATGTTCATGGCGCTGCACACCGGCACCGACGACTGGCTGTTCCAGGCGATGATCTTCCAGTATGGCGGCAACCTGATGGACGCCGCCGATCGCAAGGTCGCCTTTGGCGACAAGAGCGGCGAGGAAGCGGTGAAGCTGATGCGGCGCTTCGTCTCCGAGGGCAAGATGAAGCTCGGCGAAGAGCAGGCGGCCCGCCAGCAGTTCTTTGCCGGCAAGCTCGGCATCATCTTCCAGTCGACCGCCTCGCTGAAGTCGACCACCGACAGCGTCGGCGCCAACTTCGAGCTGCGCACCACGCGCTATCCGATGGCCGATAAAACCAACGGCGGCCTGCCGACCGGCGGCAATGCGGCGATGGTTCTGGCAAAGGACGAAGCGCGCCAGAAGGCGGCCTGGGAATACCTCAAGTGGGTGACCGGCCCCGAGGGCCAGAAGGTGGCCGTGCTCGCCTCCGGCTACATGCCCGCCAACCAGCGCGTCATGGAGAAGGCGTTCCTCGGAGATTTCTACGCAGCCAACCCCAACTGGCGCACCAGCCTCGATCAGATCCCGGTGGCGCGCAAGTGGTACGGCTACCCCGGGACCAACTCGGTGAAGATCGGCCGCGTGCAGAAGGAAGTGCTGACGCTGATCCTGCGCGGCGACCTCGGGCCGGAAGCCGGCCTTGCCGAGCTGGTCAAGGTCACCGCCGACCTGCTGCCCAAGCAGTCCTGACCTCGGGACCGACGCCAACCGCCGGGGGGAATCTCCCGGCGGTTCCCGATCTCGCGCTCAGGAAACCCGCCATGTCGACCTTCACCCTTGTCCAACTGTCCGATACCCATCTGTCGCGCTCGCGGCCGCATTTCCAGTTCAACTTCGAGGTCGCCCTGGACGCCGTGGCCGACATTCGGCCCGACCTCGTCGTCGTGACCGGCGACCTTGCCCTCAACGGTCCGGATGATGCCGACGACATCGCCTTCGCCGCCCGGCAACTCGACCGCCTCGCCGCACGCTGGTGCGCCATTCCGGGCAACCATGACGTCGGCCTGGTGCCGTTTGCTGCCGGCGTGCATCAGCCGGTGACCGCTGAACGCCTCGCCGCCTACCGCGACGTCTTCGAGGACGACCGTTTCGTCGCCCGCTGCGGCGATTGGACGCTGCTCGGGCTCGACAGCCAGCTCTTGGGCAGCGGTCTCGTCGAAGAGGAGGAACAGTTCGACTGGCTCGACGACCGGCTGGCCGAGACGACCGGCCCGGTCGGCCTCTTCACGCACTATCCGCTGTTTCTCGATCACCCCGACGAGAGCGCGGTCAGCCACACCGTCGTCGTCCCCTCGGCGCGCCGACGCCTGATCGACCGCCTCACCGCCCATGGTGGCGTCCGGCTGGTCGGTGCCGGTCATCTGCACCAGGAGCGGCGTCTCGACATCGGCGGGGTGCAGCACCAGTGGGCGCCGTCGACCGCATTCGTCACCACCGAGATGGACCTTGGCGGCGACGCCTATACCGGCTTTCTGGTCTATCGCTTCGATGGCGACGCCGTCAGCGTAACGCGGGTCGAGCCGCGCTGGATGATCAATCACGACATCCGCAACTGGGGCGGCAGCGAGCCGCACGGCTACTACGAGATCGTGACGCGCCCCTTCCCGGCCGTCGCCTGACCGGGGCGCTCGCGCATCCGTCCGCCGATTTTTCCCCGACCCTCGCCGACCTT
>JAGSYU010000039.1 GCA_018262575.1 Pseudomonadota bacterium
TCCTGCATGGACAACCGCCCGCTGCGCTTCGAGGAATGGGACGCCATGCGGCCGCAGACCGTCTGCGTCTCGGCCACCCCCGGCGGCTGGGAGCTCGACCAGTCGGGCGGCGTGTTCGCCGAACAGGTGATCCGCCCGACCGGCCTGATCGATCCGCCGGTGGAAATCCGCCCGGCCCGCACCCAGGTCGACGACCTGCTCGGCGAAGTGCGGCAGGTCACCGCCGCCGGCTACCGCACGCTGGTCACCGTGCTGACCAAGCGCATGGCCGAGGACCTGACCGAATACCTGCACGAGCAGGGCATCAAGGTCCGCTACATGCACTCGGACATCGACACGCTGGAGCGCATCGAGATCCTGCGCGACCTGCGCCTCGGCGCCTTCGACGTGCTGGTCGGCATCAACCTGCTGCGCGAGGGCCTCGACATTCCCGAATGCGCGCTGGTCGCCATCCTCGACGCCGACAAGGAAGGCTTCCTGCGGTCCGAGACCTCGCTGGTCCAGACCATCGGCCGCGCCGCCCGCAACGTCGACGGCAAGGTCATCCTCTACGCCGACAGGATCACCGGCTCGATGGAGCGGGCGATGGCCGAGACCGGCCGCCGCCGCGAAAAGCAGGTGGCCTACAACACGGCCAACGGCATCACGCCGGAGAGCGTCAAGCGGTCGATCGGCGACGTGCTCAACTCGGTCTACGAGCAGGACCACGTCCGCGTCGACACCGGCCTCGCCGAGGAAGGCGAGATGATCGGCCACAACCTCAAGGCCCACATGGCCGACCTCGAGCAGCGCATGCGCAAGGCGGCGGCCGACCTCGAGTTCGAGGAAGCGGCGCGACTCCGGGACGAGCTGAAGCGGCTGCAGGCGGCGGAACTGACCATCGCCGACGACCCGATGGCCCGCCAGCGCGACGTCGAGGCGGCCGGCGGCGGCTTCGGTGGCGGCAAGAAATACGGCCGGGCCGGCAACACGCCGCCGTCGCGCGTCCGCAAGAACGCCCTCGACGAAATGACCGTCGGCCGCACCGAAGTCCCCCTCGGCAGCGAACCGCCCAAGCGCCCGCCCCCCAGCACGGCAGCGGGGACAGTTGGCGGGAAGAAGCGGGGGCGGTGGGGGAAGTAGGGGGCACCCCGTCACCTCAAGTAATGCGAAAGAACGAGCATGACGGCGGATCATCCTGACGCGACGTTCTTCCGCTCACTCGAACAGAAGCTGCATCGCCCGGAAATTCGGCGCTCGCCTGACACCGTGCGCACCCTCCTGGCAGATGACTTCGTCGAGTTCGGGAGTTCGGGCACGGTCTATGACAAGGCTTCGATCGTCGAGGCCCTGGCCGGCGAGTCGGCGGTGGAGGCGGCCCTTGTGCCCGTCGTGCATGATTTCGCCGTTCAGCTCCTTGGCTCCGACGCCGTGCTCGTAACCTATCGGAGCAGCCGCCACCGTTCCGATGGAACAGTTGAGAGGACCACGCTCCGCAGCTCGATCTGGACGCTGATCGACAACCGCTGGCAGATGCTGTTTCACCAGGGAACGGTCGTCCCCTTTCCCTGAAGCCTTAATATTTCTATCTCGCCCGCGTTGCTCTCCTCTGCCCCACCACGATGCTGCCGAAGATCAGGGCGATGCCCAGCCATTGCAGCAGCGACAGGGTTTCGTTCCGGAACAGCCAGCCGAGCGCCACCGCCGTTACCGGGCTGAGAAAGCCGAGTTGGGCGACGACATTCGGGTTGAGCCGGGCAATGCCGCGGAACCAGACGATATAGGTGAGGCTGGCGCCGATCAGGCCAAGATAGACAACGCCGATCAGGTTATCGGCCGTGAAGCCGGCGAGCGCCTCGAGATTCACGAACAATGCCGGCATCAGCAGCAAGCCGCCCGCCGTCAGTTGCCAGGCGGTGAAGGTGAGCAGCGGCACCGGTGGTTGCCAGCGCCGCGTCAGCACGGTGCCGAAGGCCATGGACAAGGCGCCCATCAGGCCCGCCACGATGCCTGTGGCGTCGAGCGCCGCGCTCGGCTTCAGGATCAGCAGGCCGACACCCAGCGCCCCGACGACCGCCGCCAGGATCGCCACCGGCTTGATCGCGATTCCGACCACAAGGCGCGCCAGGAACACGACGATCAGCGGCTGGACGGCACCCACCGTCGCCGCCACGCCGCCCGGCAGCCGGTAGGCGGCGATGAACAGCATCCACCAGAAAAACGAGAAATTGAGCGCGCCGAGCAGGAAGATGCGCGGCCACCAGCCCCCTGTCGGCAGTTGGCGGGTGAAGGCGAGCAGCAGCAACCCGGCCGGCAAGGCGCGCAGGAGAGATACCAGCAACGGGTCGAGTCCCGGCAGATAGGTGACTGTCACGATATAGGTGCTGCCCCAGATGAGGGGCGCCAGAGCCGTGAGCGCAATGTCGGGCAGCCGCTGCATGAGTCACTCCATTTATCTCGACGTCAAGATAAATGGAGAAATCTTGCGGTCAAGAGAGTGCACGATCACACCTCCGGCATGGATCGCCGACGCGACAGCTGGGAGCAGCCTTCCGAAGTCGCGCGACCACCGGGCCGCTTGGTGCCACCGCCAGCGAAGACCGCATAAGAGTCGGGCCCCATTCAAAAATCGGGTAGGCGCCATGCACCGGACGTGTAAAGCTGGCACGTCTCTCCTGCCCCGAGTCTCCCCATGAAATGCCTTGTCGTCGTCGCCCATCCCCTGCCGGACAGCCTGTGCCGGTCGCTGGCCGGCTTTGCCGCCGCGCGGCTCGAAGCGGCCGGCCATGAGGTGACGATCGAGGATCTTTACGGCGCGGGCTTTGCGGCGGCGCTGACCGACGCCGAGCGCCGCAGCTACTATACCGCCGCCTTCGACGCCTCGGCGATGGCCGGCGAGGTGGCGCGGCTGACCGAGGCCGAGGCGCTGGTGCTGGTGTTCCCCACCTGGTGGTACGGCTTTCCGGCCATCCTGAAGGGCTGGTTCGACCGCGTCTGGGCACCAGGCGTCGCCTTCGACCACGCCTCCAACTTCAGGCCGATCAAGCCGCGCCTGAAGCTCCGCCGCGTTCTGGCGATAACCAGCCTCGGCTCGCCCTGGTGGATCGACACGCTGGTGCTGTGGCAACCGGTGCGTCGCATCCTGCACATCGCCATCCTCGGCGCCTGCGCTCGCGGCATCCGCCTCAACATGCTGTCGCTGCACTCGGCCGAGGCTCCGGCCAGGGAGCGGGTGGCGCGCTTTGAAGGGCGGATCTCCAACGTCCTGGACCGCTGGCCGACGCGCTGACCACAGCCCGCCTCAATCCGCGACAGGCTTCACCGATTTGTCGGCGCGCACGAGCATCATTGAACAAGCGCCGATGACAAGAACCAGCGCCAGCACGTCAAGTCCCACACGATAGTCGGCCGTCGTGCTCTTCAGCCATCCCATCAGGTACGGCCCGAAAAAGCCGCCGGTATTGCCAATCGAGTTGATCAGCGCGACGCCGACGGCGGCGGCCAGACCGCCCATGCGCGCGGTCGTGAACGCCCAGAACGGCCCGATGACCGACCAAAGCCCGATCGACGCCAGCGACAGCGCGACAAGGGATGCAACGAGACCGGTTGCCTGGCCGGCGAGAACACAGCCGACGGAGGCCAGGACAAGCGCGCCGACCACGTGCAGCTTTCGCTCGCCAAAGCGGTCGGAACTCCAGCCAATGGCCAGCATGCCCACGACAGCGGCGAGGAACGGTATCGCGTTATACCATCCGAGCAGCGACAGGTTGGTGCCGTCGAGGGTCTTCTGCAGGATCTGCGGCATCCAGAACGCCACGCCGTACATGCCCAGCACCATGCAGAAATAGACGATGCCCAGGAGACCGACCTTCCAGAAAAGGCCGCGCCCGATCACATGGAAGCGGTGACGGTCCAGGTGTCCGGCTTCGCTGTCCAGCGCAGTTTGCAGGGCCGATTTTTCCTCGTGGGTCAGCCACCTGACGTCCTTTGGCGTGTCCGGCAACGTCAACAGGACCAGCACGCCGAGGATGATCGCCGGTATCCCCTCGAGGACAAACAACCATTGCCAGCCGCGCAATCCCCACACGGTGTCCAATCCGAGCAGCGACATCGACAACGGGCTGCCAACCAGCCCGGCCACCGCAGTCGAGGCAGCCAGCACGGACAGCGCCCGAGCGCGATCTTGCGAGGGCAGCCACTGGTTCACGTAGAGGATGACGCCGGGCAGGAAGCCCGCTTCTGCGATGCCCAGCAGAAAGCGGCACAGGTAAAACGTCGCCTCACTGTGGACGAGCGCCATCAGAGCGGAGAGGACGCCCCAACTGACCATGATCCGCGAGATCCACAGCCTCGCCCCGACGCGCCGCAAAATGAGGTTGCTCGGCACCTCGAACAGGACGTAGCCGGCAAAGAACAGCCCCGCCCCCAGGCCATAGGCGGCCGGTGACAGATTGAGATCTTCATTCAGCTGAAGGGCGGCAAAGCTGACGTTGATGCGATCGAGATAGGCAATCACATAGCCAAGACAGAGCAGCGGCAGAATTCTCAAGGCTATTTTCTTTGAGCCGGACCGCATCGCGTCTTGCATATCACTCTCGCTTTTCGGCACGCATCAACCGGGCTGCCCTTTGAGCGCACAGGCGACAAGCATACCGTTCACCTTATCCAGCGCTGTTGGAAGCCGACGCTCTGTCTCATATCGACGTTCGCGCCCTGTGCCGAGACGTTTCTCAGCCGGCGATTGGCTCGCCTGATCGGCGTCGGCGGCTACCAGATGATGACCTGCACCATAATAATCATCGCGCCTACGGCGTTTACGCCCCCGACCAGGACGAATCCCAGCACGGAAGCCACCCCGAAAATCACCCAGCGCATTCGGTATTCCGGCGCTCGCGCTCCAATGACGCAGATCGCCATGCTGAGCGATAACAGTATAAGAGCGATGATATTGGCCGTCAGATAATTCGTCGGGGCCTTGCAGACGAAGTGCCGGAAAAAAGATCCAATCCGACCGTAGAGGCCGATGATGATGACGTCCGCAACGAGATATTTCTGAGGAATGGGGTTCATATTCATTTCAATATGCGGTCTCGCCCGCCCCTCTCCGCAACCGAAGGCAGCACATACGTCGTTACTCCGGTCAAGATTGTCAATCTGACTCCACCGCGTCTCGGGTGGCTTTCAACGCCATGGCTAACGCGCTGAATGGACCGGCGGACCGACCAGCGTTGCCTTGGCTGAATTGCGGCCTATATTAGGCGAAACTGCGTAACCACCCGGAAGGGGCCTCCATGCGTAGCGTTCTCGCCGTCCATCCCGCCCATCGCGACGACATCGCCGATCTCGTGACACGCCGGCCGGTGCCGGGTCCGGACGTCGAACAGGTCGACCCCTTCCTGTTCCTCAACCATCACGGCCCGCAGGTCTATCCGCCTGACAACGGCGGCCTGCCGTTCGGCCCGCACCCGCACCGCGGCTTCGAGACGGTGACCTTCATCCTCAAGGGCAGCCTGTCCCATCTCGACAGCAGCGGCCACGAGAGCGTCATCGAGGCGGGCGGCGTGCAGTGGATGACGGCTGGCTCCGGCCTCGTCCACGCCGAACTGTCGCCGGAATCCTTCAAGCGCGACGGTGGTCCGCTGGAAATCCTCCAGCTCTGGGTCAACCTGCCACCGGCGCTGAAGATGACCGAGCCGCGCTACACCGGCGTGCAGAAGGCCGACATCCCCGCCCTGTCGATCGCCGCCGGCAACGGCGCGCTGCACCTGATCTCCGGCGAGTTCGCCGGCGAGACCGGGCCGATCAAGTCGCTGACCGAGGTCTTCATGTCGGTCATCGAGCTGAAGGCCGGCGCCAAGGCGGCGCTGCAGGTCGAGAAGGGGCGGCGCGTCTTCCTCTATATCGTCGACGGCCGGGTCGATGTCGCCGGCACGCCGGTCGACAAGTGGACCCTCGTCGAACTCACCGACGATGCCGACATCTTCGTCGTCGGCGCCGCCGACGACGCCGTGCTGCTGTTCGGCCACGGCACGCCGATCGGCGAGCCGGTGGTGGCGGGCGGCCCCTTCGTCATGAACACCATCGAAGAGATCAAGCAGGCCTTCGCCGACTACCGCGACGGCAAATTCGGCGACCCGACCAAGCTGGGCGAGGTCGGGAGCTGAAACCAGCAGAGGCGGTCAGGTCACGGCAGGTTGTCGCGCAGGTAGACGTCGAGTTGCACGGGCGGCGGCAGCGCCGTGACGTCGCTGTCGACATAGGCTTTGAGCGCCTGGATCGCGTAGTCAACCTCGATCTTGTAATTCTGGTTGATGACCGCGTCGAACGTGCCGGAAATCAGCGCTCGCCGGGCGTGCCGGGTCAGTTCGTGAACGACGACGGCGATGTCATCCTCGCGTTTGCTTTCCTCGAGCGCCTCGATCACGCCGCGATTGCCGGCGCCTATGTTGTAGAGGCCGACGAGATCGCCATGCTGGCGGAGCAGCTTGCGCACCACCTCGACGGTGACCGTGCTATCGTCGCGGCCGTCGACGACGGGCAGCACCTTGAGGAAATCGTATTCACGGGCCATCACCTGCTCGAAACCGAGGCGACGGTCGGCCTGATCGCGCAGCGTCATCGAACCGATCAGCCCGACGGACCCAGGCTGGCGCCGGGCGAACTTGCCGATCAGTGAACCGGCCAACCGACCCGCCCCCACGTTGTTGGGGCCGACGCTATGGAAACGCCGCGAAGGTGTGACGTCGGAAACCAGCGTCACCACCCCGACGCCCTTCTGGACCAGGCTGTCGATGGCTTCGCGAACCGGCACCGAGTCGATCGCCACCACGGCGACACCCATGCAGCTCTCCGGATTGACGGCCGCCAGGACGTCGATGAGCTCCGTCTCGTCGAGCTCTCCGTAGTCCGACACCGACAACAAGGTACCCTGCGCCGCCATGTTGCCGCCGAGCATCTCGACGTAGTTGCGCATCTCCACCATGAAGGTGTTTTTGGGGCCGCGCGGAATGATGAAGGACAAGCGGTATTCCCGCTCGCCGGTGGCGCTGGCCTCCACGGTCTGGCTCTTGAAGCGCAGCACCTCCATGGCTTTCCGCACGCGGGCCTCGGCTTCCTCGCTGACGCCCGGACGGCCATTCAGGACGCGATCCACCGTGGCCAGGGAGACCTGAGCCTCAGAGGCGATGTCACGCAAAGTTACCCGCTTCACCCGAACACACTCCTCGTTGCCGGCCACCAAACATGATCCCGGCAATCTCATTGATGTCGCGTCAATTCATGTTTCACAAGGCCGCAAATCGTGCCATGCGGAACCCCTACCTCTGGCTGCAATTGGCCTTCGGCGCCTTATCCGGCACCGACAACCTTGTCGTCAACGCCGTGGGCTGCGCTGACTGAGAGCCACGGCCAAAATAATGATACCGCCGCGGGCGATAAGTTGCTGGCTGTAGTCGAGGCCGAACAAGATGAGACCGTTGTTGATGAGCCCGATCATCAGCGCGCCGACAATGGATCCGATGATGCTGCCTGTGCCGCCCATGAGGCTGGTGCCGCCAAGCACCGCAGCCGCGATCACCGACATCTCGTCGCCTTCACCGAACTGGTAGCGCCCCGACTGCAGGCGCCCGGCGTAGAGCATTCCCGCCAGTGCCGCCATTGTCGATGACATCAGCAGCACGCTGAGCTTGATCTTCAGGGTGTCGACACCGCTGTAGTGGGCGGCCGTTTCGTTGCCGCCCGTGGCGAGGACGCGCCGGCCAAACGAGCTCTTCTTGAGGCCGATATGGCCAGCGATACCAATGACCAGAACCCAGATGAACAGCACGGGAATGGAGCCGATGTTGCCGCCACCGAAAACGAAGGAATAAGCTCGGTTGAGGATCGGGATGGCAGCGGTTTGCGAGATCCACATCGCAGTACCCGTGGCGATCCCCATGGTGGCAAGCGTCGCCAGGAATGAAGGGATGCCGACGCGCGTCGTCAACAAGCCATTGATAAGTCCGATCAGCACGCCCGACGCCAACCCGGCCAGCATGCCTGCGAGAAAGCCGTAGTCATGAATCACGAGGGCTGTGACGACCGAGGCAAAGCCAGCAACGGCGCCAACGGATAGATCGATCTCGCCGGCCGCCAGCACGAACGTCATGGTCACCGCCATGAGTGCAATCATCGCGGTCTGACGAATGATGTTGAGGAGGTTATCCGGATCGAGAAAACCTTGATCCGACAGCGTGATCGAGAAAACGATGAAGATGGCCACGAAGCCGATGTAGATGATCCCACGCCGCCAGGAACGAAGTAGATAGGTCATCATCGGCACCGAAGAGGAGGAAATCTCAGTCATTTGCATTCACCTTCTGGATCAGCAGCTGCAGCCGTTGCTGGGCATGCTGAAGGCGTTCCACAGGGTCGTCGTCATTGGAGACAATATCGGCAATACTGACTTCCGCGGCGAGATGACCGTCGGCCATGACGACGATGCGATCGGAAGCGGCAATCAGCTCCGACGGCTCGGACGAGATCAGCAGGACAGCCTTGCCGGCCGCCGCCATGTCGCGGATGAGCGTTACGATCTCGGTCTTGCTGCCGATGTCGATGCCGGCGGTTGGTTCATCGAGCACGAGCACGTCGGGCAGTGTTGCCAGCCCCTTGGCCAGAACGACCTTTTGCTGGTTGCCGCCCGATAGCGACAGCATCGAGGCATCGCGTGAATCGGTCTTCACTCGCAGCCACTCGATGTGCTTGTCGACCAGTTGAGCCGCCTTGGAGCCAGAGACCAGGGACCAGCGGCTGAGCCGATCGAGCACCGGCAGGCACATGTTGCTTGCCACCGAATGCGTGACGATCAGTCCCTCGGTGAGCCGGTTCTCGGGAATGAGGGCAATACCCGCGTCTATGGCCTCGGACGGCTTGTGCAAATGAACCGGCTTGCCCTTGACCAGCATTTCGCCGGAGAGGAGCGGCGTCACGCCGTAGACGAGGCGGGCAAGCGAACTGCGCCCGCTACCGAGCAGGCCGGCGACGCCGACGACCTCGCCGCGCCGCACATTGAGCGAAACATCGGTAGGTTTGCCCGGTCCCGAGGCATGACGCAGCTCGAGGATGACCTCACCGGCCGCCGCCGTGCCCTCCTGTCTCATCGCCAGATTGCGGCCTTCCTGCCCGACGATATGAGAGATGATTGCGTCGAGGGTGAGCTCGCTCAGCGGCGCCGTCAGAACGTACCGTCCGTCCCGCAAGATGGTGGCGCGGTCGGCGATGCGCATGATTTCCTCCATGCGATGCGACACGTAGATGATGGCGACGCCATCGGCCCTCAGCTTCCTCAGAATGTCGAACAGGAGATCGACTTCACTTTCCGTCAGCGCCGAGGACGGCTCGTCGAGCACCAGCACTTTGCTGCGCTGAGAGATCGCCTTGACGATTTCGGTCAGTTGCCGCTGTCCGGCGCTCATGTTGGCAACGAGTTCGTCGGGATCGATGGAGACGTGGAAGTCCTCAAACAAGTCTCTGGCGCTGTCCCGGCACTGCCGGTCGTCGATGAGACCGGCGACGCCGCGCGGCTCGCGGTTGAGGAAGATGTTCTGCGCTGCCGTCAGCGTCGGAATGAGGCTCATCTCCTGGAAGATCATCGCGATACCGGCCCGACGAGACGCTTCGGTCGAGTGTTCGCTCAACCGTACGCCGTCTATGTCGATGGTACCCGAATCCGGCGCCTGGACGCCGCGCAGGATCTTGAGCAGCGTCGACTTGCCGGCCCCGTTACCGCCGAGCAAGGCGTGGATCTCGCCATGGCGCACCTCCAACTGAACATTGGACAGAGCCTTCACCCCGCCAAACGTCTTGGTGATGCCCTTCATCGCAATGGCGAAATCGTCTGCGGTGCCGCTTTCTTGCCGGGAGGGGATCGACCCGGCGGTCAGTGGACTGGCTGACATGATGAGCTAAACTCCACGTATTCGAACCTAAGGTCATGGGTATCCCGCGCCGACCGGGGGGACCAACCGGCGCGGGACTGAACACGGGCCAGGAGGTAGCCCGCGATCCAATTACTGCATGACACCCTTGACGTCCTCGGGCAGCGGCTTGTGGTAAACCTGCTGCCAGGCCTCGGCCAGATTGGCCTTGGATACCGGCAGTGCCGACCAGGCGACATAGCTCGGCGCGGCCTTGCCGATGAGCCCATAGCCAGCCAGCAGCGCTTCCGTCACGCCCTGGTCGAACGGCCGCTGGGCACCAAGACCCTTGACGTACGAATCCTGGGCGATGTTGATGGCGACGTTCTCGCCGAGATCGCAAGTCGCGATGACGATCTTGTCGGCCCCAACCGAGCGGATGGCGGAAATCACGCCCTCGGCTGGCACGTCCCACACCGCCCAGATGCCATTGAGCTTGCGATTGGCGGTGATCATCGCGCCGGCCACGCGCTCGGCATCGCCGGAGAAGTTCGGACCACCGATGCCCTGCTCGGCAACGATCTTGATGTCCGGGAAGTTCTCGGTGATGGTCTTCTTGAAGCCGTCGTAACGCTGCTTGGTAACAAAGAAGTCGGCGGCATGATAGACGACGCCAATATTGCCTTTGCCGTTGAGAGCCTTGGCGAGCAGCAGCGCCGAGGCGACGCCGTTGCCATAGTTGTCGGCCGAAACCACCGAGACGTAATCCTTGCCGGCTTCAAGGCCCTTCGGGACGTTGTCCATGAACACGAGCTTGACGCCCTGGGCGGCAGCTTTCTTGTAGGCGACCGCGGTAGCGGTGGGGTCGGTGGGAATGGAGACGATGATGTTGGGCTTCTTGGCCAACATGGTCTCGATGTCTGCCACTTGCTTTTCCGGCTTGAAGCCGGCGTCGGTTACGCCTAGCACCTCAATGCCCATCGCCTCGAACTGGGTCTTGAGGCCATCGATCTGCGCCCGCGACCAGTCATTGCCGGCGTAGTGCATGACAATGGCGGCGGTTGCGTGCTTGGCCTTCACCTGAGCCAGTTCCTCGTCCGTCAGGGAGACGCTGCTGGCCGGCTGCGGCTGCTCGCCATTGGGCCCGAGGCTCAATACCTTGCCGGCCAGATCGGCAAGCAGGGCATCGGCGTCGGCGGCGAACGCCGGCAAGGCCGTGGTCGACGAGAGCAACGCGGCGAAAGCCGCGGTCATTACGGTTCTGCGGTTCATAAGCATGGCATGTTCCTCCACTGCCATTGATGATTGTGTACTCCTCCCGTCCGGGGCCATCTCGGTCCCGGGCGGCCATCGTGAACGAGCCGAGCACCGCTCGGATTACGCCAGCTTGATCAGCGCTGCGAGCGGTGCCGGCAGCGGCGTGGCGATCAGCGCATCGGTGCGGCGCAACTCGGCCAGAGCCTTGACCTTGTCGACCGCCTTGAGAAAGCGCTCGGCACCGGCCGTATCGCTGTAAAGACCGAGCGACACGGTTCCATAACGCTTGCTCACCCATTCGGTCACCTCGGCGACCACAGCCTCGCGACCACCGTCGGCCTTGATCTCGGTGGGGTCGACAGTCGTGACCACATCGATCTTGCGGGCGGCGTCGAAGTGCAGCACCAGCGTCGTCCAGAGCTTCGCTCCTTCGAAAACGCCGAACACCGCCGAACTGTTTGGCTTGGCGAAGGCGTGGACCGCGGCTTCGACTTCGGCGTAGCTCGCCCCGAGACGCCACTGCAGACCGAGTCGATAGCTGGCAGGGCCAGGAAAGACGACGATGCCGTCTGGGTACTGCCCCATCAGCGTGAAAGCGCGATGGACGTAGACATCGATATCGTCGGCCGGTGTCCATGCGTTCTGGACGGCCTTGAAATAGGCGTCCGAGGCTCCGCGCTCGATCACGACGACCAAGTCGGTAGTGGCGACGTTGGCATCGTAGATGGCCTCGGCATCCTTATGGACGTCCGTCACTTTGTCGATTGGACGGACCACCGCCGCCTTGGCCGAATGGGCGAACTTCAGGATCTTGCCGCCCTCGTGGATGACGATGATGCGTCGCTTCTCCTTGGCCGACTCGAGCAGGAGGGACTGAAGGTTGCGCCAGTGGTCGACGTCGATGTCGGCCATCAAGGGGTTTTCATGAAGCATGATGTCGTCCTCCCGTTCAGGCTTCGACGATGTAGGTTTTAATGGTGTAGGGCGCGAAATCGTCCTTCCAGCCCGCCGCGGTGATGACGACCGGCTTGCCTTCCCAGACCTCGCTCACCTTTGACACCGATGTCCCGATCCCGACGTCAGCGACGATGGGCTGGGCGGTCGGGTTGGCGACAAACACCACGGCCTTGCCGTTCACCGCCGGGTCCCGGTGGATGGTGACGTCGAGTTTCGGATGGTTTTTGCGCACCGGCACAACGCCTGCGCCGGCAAGAGCCACGCCGAGAACCGCCTCAACGTCGGCAATCTCTTGCACCACGACCAGCGCACCCTTGCCAATCGCGTAGCGCGTCGCCGCCTCGCGATTAACGACACTGACCACGGACGATCCGCCTGCCTTGGCGGCATCGAGAAGCGTCGTGTCGGCCGCAAACCGTTCATCGAGGCTGGGAAGTTTCGGCCCGACGACCACAGTGCCACCCGCCTTGACATAGTCGAGGAGCTTTTTCTGCACCGTTGCCCCGAGGAACTCGAACGACGACAGCAACACCGCCTTGTAGCGCGGCAGGCGATCGGCGGGCAGAGCCGTATCGGAAAGCAGGAACGTCTGCCCCCCACTGGACAGCGCCTCGTAGAAGGCGGCGAACCAGTCATTTTTGGCCGTCTGCACCGGCTCGGCGAAGCCGAAGGTCTCCTCCGAGGTCGTCATGAAATTCGGGTATTCGGAAAGGCTGATTTGCGACTCGAGGAAATCGCCCGGATAGGAAATCAGCACGCTTGCCGCCTCGAGCCGATCATAATCGCGGTTGGCGAGAAGCAGCACGTCGGCCTGCCGGCGCAGTGACTTGAAGTCGAAGTCCTTGAGTACCTTGTTGGTCGACGAGAATACCGCGGCGTTCTCCGGACGGACGCGGCCGTCACGGCGAATCGGCGAAGCCAGCCAGCGGTCGCGCTCGACCAGCATGTAACGGCTGAAGCCCTTGATGCCGTGCATCAGAGCGGCCCGGGTGACAAAGGCCTCGTCCTTGTCGTCTCCTGGATGCAGGTACCAAGGCCAGACACCAGCGATGAACTCAGGGATATACGGGAAGCGGCTCGAGCCAACAACATAAGACGTCACCGTCTTGACGTGTTCGTAAAGCTCCTTGCGCGAGTAAATATCGAAGCCGACGAAATCGAGGACCTCCTCGAGTCCCATGAGATTGTAGGGGGCGGTAATGCCGCTGGCCGCCCCGCCCGGTCCGAGCGGATGTGGGTAATTGTGGAAGAGCGGAATGCGATCGAGGCCGCGCTCACGCATCATGTCGGCAAGGCGCTTCATGCTGTCGATGAGGTAGCGCTCGCGATACTCGATCCAGTCGACGTAGGCCGGGAGATCGGTTCGGGTGGTAGCCGAGAACGAACGCGGGGCATCGACGTCGGCGAAACTTGCATATTTCGCGCGGTAGACGGCGTTGAGACCGGCGATCGAGCCATACTTGCCCTCAAGGAAGGCACGGAAACGCTTGATCGACGCCGGGCAGAAATCGGAAGCGTAGGCGTTGATATTGAAGAAGAACGCCATCTCGTTGTCGACCTGCGCCGAGATGAGGCCGCCGACAGGGTACTGATGCTTGCTGAGGATCGGCATGATGGCATCGAACCACAGCGCCGTCTCGTCGAAGAATTTGTCTACGGCGTAGCTGACGGCAGGAATGGGCCGCGGCACCTGGGTCAGGACTGTTCGACCGCCCTGAGCGTTCTGTGCCTGCAACTCGGGGTCCGCCAGGATACGCAACGGATAGCCGAACCAAGTCAGCTCTGAGTTGATCTGCGGCCCCGGACGAGCAATGATCTTGAGGCCTTTGGCCTCGGCGAGCGTCAGAAAGGCATCGAGATCCTTGCGCGGATCGATGCTGCCGAAATCGAACTTGCCGCGCTCGATCTCATGGACTTCCCACGGCATGTAGATCGAAATGGCGGTGAAGCCAAGGGAGCGCACCTTGTCGAGGATATCGCTCCATTTGTCACGTTCCAGGCGCCAATAGTGCACGGCACCAGCGTAGAGCTCCTCAACCCTGCCCCCGATGCGGAACTGATGGTCTTCGGCGACGATGCGCTCGTCGCTTCGCGCGTTGCTAGTCACTGCATCCTCCTGCGACCGTCATCGGTCGTCACATCTGCGTAGCACCAACATCACGGCGGCCGTCCGTGCAGGAGAGGGCGTATCACCACACCGCAAAAAGGGCAACAATAAACGTCATTTTTTAAACTCAACTCAACTCAAAATACAAATCATAACAACCTCAGATAAACACCTTTCCCTCCAGAGCACCCCAAATTTTGAACCGACCGAAGCCGATCAGGTTAGTTTCCAGCAAAAGATGCACCACCGAAGGCTGGGGATTTCCCCGTTTTTGGCGGAATCCTCGGATCGACAATCCAAACCAGTCCATCGGTCCCCGCATGCCGGGTCAGGGGAAACTAAAAACCTCACTTGCCATCATAAAAACCATCAACAACCGTCAGAAGAAATGCAGCCACGTCGCGTTGTGTCATTGTCCTGTTCACGTTCATCGGCAATCCCGGGCGTTGCGTCGATCAAGTGGGTCGCCGCTATCCGCGAGCCACGGTGGCTTCACTGTCGATAGCCGTTACCTGATTTGCCACGCAGTCGCGCCTGAGCCCGCAACGCGCAACCGGTTCCCTTCAACGGAAATTCCCGGGACAGCACGCCGTTCGGCCACGGCACGCCGATCGGCGCGCCGGTGGTGGCGGGCGGCCCCTTCGTCATGAACACCATCGAAGAAATCAAGCAGGCCTTCGCCGACTACCGCGACGGCAAATTCGGCGACCCGACCAAGCTGGGCGAGGTGGGCGCCTGAGGCAGGGTGCCCTGTATCAGCCCTTGGACCGATATCGCCTTGTCATGGGGCTCTAGGCCCGCACCACCGCCAGCAGAAATCCGTCCCAGCCCTTCTCACCCACGGTCTGGATTGCCGTGGCGTCCAGTCGGGGCTCTGCGGCGATGAAGTCGAGGAACGCGCGCACGCCCCTGACATTGGCGTCGTCGCTGCCCGGATCGGCGACGGCCCCGCCACGCACCACGTTGTCGCCGATGATGACCGTTCCGGGGCGGGAGAGTTCAAGCGCCCACCGGATGTAGTTGGGGTTGTTGGGCTTATCCGCGTCGATGAAAATCAGATCGAACGGTCCGGAGAGCGTCGGCAGCACATCAAGCGCGCGGCCGATGTGAAGGTCGACTTTGTCGCTCAATCCGGCGCGTTCGATGTTCCGACGCGCAACGGCGGCGTGGGCCTCATTGAACTCGATCGTGACGAGCTTGCCATCGGCGGGCAGCGCACGCGCCATCCAGATCGTGCTGTATCCGCCCAGAGTGCCGATTTCCAGGATGCGCCTGGCGCCGACCATTTGGGCGAACAGGGCCAGCATCTTGCCCTGCGTGGCCGAGACATCGTGCGCCGGCAGACCGCTGGCGGCATTGTCGGCAAGCGCGGCCTGAAGGTCGGCGTCAGGCGGAGCCAGCAGCCCGGCAAAATAATCATCGACAGCCGCCCAGCGAGCAGACTCGGTCGAGGGATAATCGGGCGTGCGCATCAGGGTTCTCCTTCATGAAGGACGAGAAGGCGGGGAAGCCTATCGGCCATCCACAAGAATGGCTCATCTTTGCTGATTGGCGGATCAAGACCGTCTCTTTCGGCGTCATCTGGAGTTGGGGCATCCGTGATATTATCTTGCTGAGTGCCCATCGATCGCGGGATGCATGCCAATGTCTGACACCGCCACTCTTTCCTCAAAGTTCCAGATTTCCATTCCGAACGCCGTCCGAACCGCCAGGAAGTGGAAGCCCGGGCAGGAATTCGCGTTCATCCCCAAGGGGTCCGGCGTGCTTCTCGTCCCCGTGCCGAAGATCGAAGACCTCGCTGGCACGCTGGCAGGCGTCGATATTCAGCATTACCGCGACCGCGACGATCGTTACTGATGCGCGTTGTCGACACGTCCGCATGGCTCGAGTACATGAGCGGCTCCCCGACGGGACAGCTTGTTGCCGCCGGGCTGCCCACCCGGCGAGAGTGGCTGGTCCCAACTATCGTCCAGCTCGAGATGACAAAATTCCTCTTGCGCACTGCCGGGGAGCGCCTGGCCGAAGACGTGGCCGCTTTCAGCCAAAAGTGCGTCGTAGTTCCGCTCGATACTGATATTGCACTGGCTGCCGCCGATATCTCCCGGCGATGCAAACTAGCGACTGCTGACGCCATCATATATGCCACAGCACAGCTGTTCGAGGTCGACCTCCTGACCTGCAATGCCCACTTCAAAGAGCTGGATGGCGTCTGCTATGTGCCGAAATCGGCGGCTCGTAGCAGGGCCGATGAGGCGGGCTCCTAACCCTCCTTGTCGCCCCACCGCCCGGCCCGCTGATCGTCCTCGGCCTTGGCTTTCACCCAGTCGCCGTCGACCCCCTCGGCCAGGTGCTCCTTCTTCCAGAAGGGGGCACGGGTCTTGAGGAAGTCCATCACGTAGTCGCAGGCCGAGAAGGCGGCGGCGCGGTGGCTCGAGGAGACGGCGACCAGCACGATGCGTTCGCCCGGCCGGAGGCGGCCGGCGCGATGGATGACGGTGATGGCGTAAAGCGGCCAGCGGGCGACGGCCTCGCGCGCCACGCGGCCGATCTCCGCTTCGGCCATGCCGGGATAATGCTCAAGTTCGAGAGCGGCGAGCCGGCCGCCTTCATCACGGCAGTAGCCGACAAAGCTGGCCACGGCGCCGACGGCCGGGTCGCCGGCCTGCAAGGCGTCGATCTCGGCGCCGACGTCGAAATCGTCGAGGCCCACCCGGACAACGATGATCGGCTCGGCATCCATGGCGGTCAGCCGCCGGTCATCGGCGGAAACAGGGCGATCTCGCGGGCGGCGCCAAGCGGCTCGTCCTGTTCGATATGCAACTGGTCGACGGCGACGCGGATGGTGCCGGGCGCCTCGAACGCGTAGGCATAGGCCTCGCCGCGCTCCGCCAGCCAGCCAACGAGGTCGCCGGCCGTCACCACCGTCGCCGGCAGCGCCAGCCGCTCCTCGGCGAGGCCGATACGCTCGCGCACCCAGGCGAAATAGCGGATCACCACCGGCTCACGGCTCATGGCTTGCCTCCATCAGAGGGGCTTTCCTCCATCAGATGGACGACGCCACTGCGGAAATAGTCATAGCCGGTGTAGAGCGTGACGAGAGCGGCCGTCCACAGCATGGCCAAGCCGAGCTCGGTGATGCCGTCGACCAGCTTGTCGCCGGTCGGCCCGAGCAGCAGGATGCCGATGGCGATCAGCTGCAGCGTCGTCTTCCACTTGGCAAGGCGGGACACCGGCACGCTGACCTTGAGGTCGGCGAGGAATTCCCGCAGGCCGGAGACGAACAGCTCGCGCATCAGGATGATCACCGCCGCCCACAGCGAGAAGCCACCGATCGTGCCATGGGCGGTGAGCACCAGCAGGCACACCGACACCAGGAGCTTGTCGGCGATCGGGTCGAGCATGCGGCCGAGCGTCGACTGCTGCTTCCACAGACGGGCCAGATAGCCGTCGAAATAGTCGGTGATCGACGCCGCGGCAAACAGCCCGAAGGCCAGCCAGCGTCCGCCGTCGCCCTCGATATAGAAGGCGGCGACCACCGCCGGCACGGCGACGATGCGAAGGTAGGTGAGGATATTCGGCAGGGACCAGACGAATTTCATGGCGTCGACATCTGTTGATCCGCCGATGACATCGCACGACGGCACCGAGAGGGCAAGGGTCGGCGCGCCATCGAGGCGCGACTCGTTGATCATCGGCGATCACCGTGGCGTGATGGTGTCCGGCGGCCACAGTGCCAGGTCGATTCTGCCTCTTGTAAAGATACCGTCCATACGGTATCTTTCGGTCCGTTGCTTTTGGAGAGTGTTGATGAATCCGTCCCTCACCGCCTATGGCTTCCTCGCGCTTGCCATCGTCTCGGAGGTGGCGGGGTCCTCCCTGCTTCAAAAGAGCGAGCAATTCTCGAAGGCCCTGCCGACCATCGCGATGGTGCTGTGCTTCATCGCCGCCTTCTTCTTCCTGTCGCAGGCGCTGAAGGTCATTCCGCTGGCCATCGCCTATGCGATCTGGAGCGGCGTCGGCATCGTGCTGACCGCCGCCGTCGGCTTCCTGATCTTTCGCCAGGCGCTCGACAGCTGGGCGCTGTTCGGCATGAGCCTGATCGTGGTGGGCGCCATCGTGCTGAACACCCTATCGCGCAGCACGGTTCACTGACATGGAACCGACCTCCAGGGACACCGACTATCCGGAAACCGGCTATCGGCGCAAAAAGCAGCCCGAACTCGTCCACCGCGCCCTGTTGGACCACGCGGCGAGGCTGGCCGTCGAGCACGGCATTGCCGCCGTCACCGTGCAGGCCGTCGCCGACGCGGCGGGGGTCACCAAAGGCGGTCTGCTGCATCATTTCCCGAGCAAGCAGGCGCTGATCGACGCCGTTTTCGCCGATCTTCTTGACGCGCTCGACCGCCAGCTCGACACGCGGATCGCCGCCGACCCCGACCCGCGCGGCGCCTTCACGCGGGCCTATCTCGACTCTGTCTTCGACATGGAGCCGGAAGGCAATGGCGCCGTCTGGGCGGCGCTCGCCATCTCCATGCTGGCCGATCCGCCGCTGAGGCGGCTGTGGTCGGACTGGGTCAAGGCACGCCTGGAGCGGCACCGCGCCACCGACGGCACCGCCGCGCTCGCTGCCGTCCGCTTTGCCGCCGACGGCATCTGGCTGGCCGACCTGACCGGCATTGCCGTTGAGGAACGGGCCGCCATGCGCAACTTCCTGCTTCGGCAGACCCGCGCCGAGGCGCCGTGAGGTCCCCTCCGGTGGCCTGCCCCGGTGGCGTTTGGAAAAGCCGCCGCCGCGCGAATGCGTTATAGATGCTCCCAGAGCCTCATCCAACCGGAGTGAACCGGGGGCCGGGAAGATGATGCTTGCTCAACAAGGACTGAGAGCGCCGATCTGATTTCGTCAGATCGAACAGCGCTCTGAACCCATCGCAGTCCGGAAAGTCGCAGCATGGCCGTCGAGGGTATGTCCCGCCGTTCCATCCTTCACCGGGGATTTCACGTTCTCCGCGTGCGGCCGCGCCTGATCGCCGGCATCGCCGTCGGCGTCGCTGTCGGCCTGCTGCTGCCCGGCTTCGCCTGGCAGACCCGCCTGCTGGCCGGCTGGGACGCCGGTGTCCTGCTCTATCTCGTCACCACCTGGAGAATGATGGTCCGCTCGGACGTTCACCAGTTGCGCCGCCGCGCCGCCCAGTATGATGAGGGGGAATGGACGATCATCCTGATGTTGGTGGCGGCGACGCTGTCGAGCCTCGTCGCCATCGGCGCCGAGCTGCATCAGGCCCGGCTGGAAGCGGTCGTCCCGCTCTGGCGCCCGGTGGCCGCCGCCGTCACCATCATGATCAGCTGGCTGTTCCTGCACTCGATCATGACCCTGCATTATGCCCACGACTATTATCTCGCCGAAGGCAGCGAACCCGGCCTCGTCTTCCCCGACCGCCCCAAGGAACCGGGCTACTGGGACTTCGCCTATTTCGCCTTCACCATCGGCGTCGCCGCCCAGACCGCCGACATCGCCATCGCCTCGCCGCGCATCCGGAAGGTGGCGCTGGCCCATGCGGTGCTGTCCTTCTTCTTCAACACCGCCATCCTGGCCCTGGCCATCAATGTCGGCGCGAGCCTGTTGTAGGAAGCCGGCATTCAAGCTTCCGCGCGCCTGAAGTCCTCCGAGATGGGGACCGCCCCACCCGGGTAAGGATGCCCTGGATGGCCCGCGCCATCCCTCGCCCATCCCCCCGGCTCGCTCCCAAAACCAACCGGCGAACGCCCGCGCTCGACCGCTGCGCGCCCGGCGACATACGTCCAATCACCATCCGCAAGCCTATCACGTTGACGCTATCGGGCCTCGGTGTATGATCTTTATACAGAACTTAAGTTCCGTATACAGAACATGGAGCCGACGATGAATGTGCAGAAGTTTCGGGGCGTCTTTCCGCCGGTGCCGACAATCGTCGACGGGCAGGGACGGCTCGACAAGGCGGGGATGGCGGCGCTGATCGACAAGCTGGTTGCCGATGGCGTCAACGGCATGCTGTTCCTGGGCAGCGGCGGCGAGTTCAGCCACATGCCGAAGGAGCTGCGCTTCGAAGTCGCGGAATTCGTGGTCGCCCATACGGCAGGGCGCGTGCCAGTGCTGATCGGCATTTCCAGCCCCAGCACGGCGGAAGCCATCGAGTATGGCCGCCATGCCGACAAGCTCGGCGTCGATGGCCTGTTGGTGCTCAATCCCTATTACGCGCTGCTCGCCCGCGACTACATCTACAATCACTTCCGCACCGTCGCCGAAGCGGTCAAGACGCCGGTCCTGCTCTACAACTTCCCGGCGCTGACCAAGCAGAGCCTCGACATCGAGCTGGTCAGCCGCCTCGCCAAGGACGTGCCCAACATCATCGGCATCAAGGACACGGTCGACAATGCCAGCCATCTGCGCGAGCTGATCAACGTCGTGCGCCCGGCCCGGCCCGACTTCGTGATCTTCGCCGGCTTCGACGAGTACATGATGGACGCGCTGATCCTCGGCGCCAATGGCGGCATCCCTGCCACGTCCAACTTCGCGGCCTCCGTCACCTGCGGCATCTACAAGGCGTTCGTGGCGAAGGACTACGAGACCATGTTCGCCCTGCAGCGCCGCCTGTCGCGGCTGTCGCAGGTCTATGACCTCGAAAGCCCGTTCTTCGGCGTCATCAAGCAGGCCATCCGCCTCTGCGGCCTCGACATCTCCACCGAGGTCTTGGCGCCGGTACAACCGCTGTCGGCCGAGAAGACCCGGACGCTCGCCGCCATCCTGAAGGCGGCCGGCGTTCTGCAGTGAACGATCCCGCCGGCGGCCAAGCCGACCGGCGGGCCTTTTCCCATGCCCTGCCGAGGACGAGACGGCGGGCGGGCCAATCCGGACGGGCATCAGGCCTATCCGTCAGCACACCTTGGGGCACAGCCCATCCGATATCGCGCGACGTGGCCGGCAAGCCCTAGGGGAGGGATCGCCAGGGCCGACGCGGATATGAAGGGAGAGAGAAAGCAAATGACAAACGTGCAAGCCGTCGCAACCGAGGGTGCGGCCATTCCGCGTGCCCGCTGGCTGCGCATCATTCCGGCGGTGATCATCGTCTACATCGTCGCCTACATGGATCGCACCAACATCGCGATCGCCATGGCCGGCGGCATGAGCGCCGAACTCGGCATGACCGCCTCGTTTGCGGGCCTTGCGGCCGGCATCTTCTTTGTCGGCTACATCTTCCTGCAAATTCCCGGCGGCCAGATCGCCGAGCGGCTGAGCGCCAAGAAATTCATTGCCGGCACGATCATCGTCTGGGGCGGCGTCGCGGCGCTGACCGGCCTCGTCCGCACGCAGAACGAGATGCTGCTGATCCGCTTCATTCTCGGCGTCGCCGAGGGCGGCGTTTACCCGGCGATCCTCGCCCTGATCGGCCATTGGTTCCCCAACGCCGAAAAGGCGCGCGCCATCGCCTTTTTCCAGATGAATCTCGCCGCCGCCTCGATCATCACCGCGCCGCTGTCGGGCTGGCTGATCCAGTCGATGGGCTGGCGCGAGATGTTCGTCGTCGAAGGCCTGGTGTCGCTGGCGCTGCTGCTGATCTGGGTGCCGATGGTCGCCGACACGCCGGCCAAGGCCAAGTGGCTCGACCCGCGCGAACGCGCCTGGCTGGACGCCCGCTTCGCCGAGGACAAGGCCAAGGCCGTCGTCGTCGAGAACGTGTCGGTGCGCACCGTCGTCGGCGACGCCAACCTGTGGAAGCTGGTCGCCATCTACTTCTTCTTCCAGGTCGGCTTCTATGGCTTCGCCCTGTGGATGCCGGTCATCATCAAGCAGCTCACCGGCTCCGGCATGACCACGGTCGGCTTCCTGACCGCCCTGCCCTACATCCTGTGCATCGGCGGCCAGTTTCTCATCGCCAACCGCTGCGACCAGACGATGAACCGGCGCCTCTACACCGCCATTCCGATGATCGGTTTCGCCGCCTGCCTCACCCTGTCGATCCTGCTTGAAGGCAACATGTGGGTGTCCTACGCGATGATCGTCCTGTGCGGCTTCTTCCTGCAGGCCTATGCCGGTCCGTTCTGGACGCTGCCGCCGCTGCTGTTCCCCTCCAACGTGGTGGGCGGCGTCCGCGGCACGATCAACGCGCTCGGCAATCTCGGCGGCTTCATCGGCCCGTTCCTGGTCGGTTACCTGACCACCGCCTTCAGCAAGGACGTCGGCCTGTCCTTCCTGATCGCCGCGCTGGTGATCGCCTCCCTCCTGCTCTACACCCTCCCGAAGGTGACGTCGAAAGCCCCGCGCTGACGCTCCCGGCGTTTCGGAAATTCCAGAAGAAACGGCACAAAAATGTCCCAGAAATGTCATTTCGCCCGCGACCTGTGGTCCCAGCTCGACGCCCTCCGGCTCGGCATGAACTACTCGGTCGAAGACACCGAAAAGCCCCAGGTGCTGATCGACGACTGCTTCGGCGAGAGCCACCCCGGCAGCTTCCACCTCGACAAGCTCGGCTACGAGGCGATGCTCGGCGTCCATGAAACCGGCGGCCGCGCCGTGCGCCACCACGTCACCGACATCTGCGACGGCTGGGGCCAGGGCCACGACGGCATGAACTACATCCTCGCCTCGCGCGAGATGATCGCCAACATGGTCGAGCTGCATGCCTCGGTCGTTCCCTACGACGCCGGCGTGCTGCTTTCGAGCTGCGACAAGTCGATCCCGGCCCACCTGATCGCCGCTGCCCGCCTCGACATGCCGCTCATCCACGTGCCGGGCGGCTCCATGCGCCCGGCCCCGAACATGACGACGTCCGATCTCGGCGGCGCCACCGCCCAGTTCAAGAAGGGCGAGATCGGCGTCGACAAGATCCAGAACCTGCAGCGCTGCGGCTGCCCGACGGCCGGCGCCTGCCAGTTCATGGGCACCGCCAGCACCATGCAGTGCATGTCGGAAGCCCTCGGCATGGCCCTGCCCGGCAATGCGCTGGCGCCGTCCACCATGTCGGAGATCACTCGCTACGCCCGCATGGCCGGCCACCAGGCGCTGGTGCTGGCCGAGAAGGGCATCACCTCGTCGAAGATCCTGACCCGGGCGGCCTTCGAGAACGCCATCAAGGTCCACGCCGCCATCTCCGGCAGCACCAACGCGCTGATCCATCTGCCGGCCATCGCCCACGCGCTCGGCTGGGAGCTGACGCCGGACGTGTTCGACCGCATCAACCACGAGATCCCCTATCTCACCAACGTCCAGCCGTCCGGCCGCTACGTCACCGAACTCCTGTGGTTTGCCGGCGGCATCCCGATGGTCCAGTGGATGATCCGCGACCATCTCGATCTCAACGTCATGACGGTGACCGGCCGCACGCTGGGCGAAAACCTCGAGGTGCTGCAGAAGTCGGGCTTCTTCGAGAACAACCTCGGCTATCTCGCCAACTTCAAGCTGGAACGCCAGGACCTGATCCGCGATCCGGAAAAGTCCAAGATCGGCGCCATCGCCGTTCTCAAGGGCAACATCGCCCCCGACGGCGCGGTGATCAAATACTCGGCCTGCAGCCCGAAGATGCACCTGCACACCGGCCCGGCCAAGGTGTTCGCCTCCGAGGAAGCGGCGCAGGACGCCATCATCAACAACCGCATCGACCCGGGCGACGTCATGGTCATCCGCTATGAAGGGCCGCGCGGCTCCGGGGCGCCGGAAATGCTGATGACCACCGACGCCATCGTCTTCGACGCCCGCCTCAACGGCACCGTGGCGCTGGTCACCGACGGTCGCTTCTCCGGCGCCACCCATGGCCCGTGCATCGGCCACGTGTCGCCGGAAGCCGCCGACGGCGGGCCGATCGCCTTCATCGAGGACGGCGACCTGATCGAGATCGACGTCAAGGCGCGCAAACTCAACGTCGTCGGCCTCAACCGCAAGCCGGCCAGCGCCGAGGACATCGCCGCCGCCTTCGCCAAGCGCAAGGTCGGCTGGTCGGCCCCGGACTATTCGAACCGCAAGGGTGTCTACCGCCAGTACACCCAGCATGCGGCCTCGCTGATGGCCGGCGCCTATATCCGGTGATCAGCGGCAATCGATGCCGAACTCGAAGGCCCGCCTCGCGCGGGCCTTTTCACATCGGAGCATGGCCGTGAGGATCGGCTTCAGATTTTGCCGCGGTGATGCTCGGCGGCGATCCGGTCGGCGGTGGCAACCACCGCAGCGGCCGTCTCGTCGAGATTGGCGAGGTTGATCTGCGACGACACGCCGGACATGCTGATGGCCGCCGTCACCTCGCCCGCCGCGTTGAGCACCGGCGCGGCGATGCAGTAGACGCCGTCATTGTCCTCGGCATTGTCGAAAGCCCAGCCGCGCTGGCGCGTCGCCACGAGTTCTTGCCGGAACGCGTCGATGTCGACGATCGTCGTCCCGGTCCGCCTGGCAAATTCGATATCGGGCAATATGCTGTTCAGCTTTGCCTCGGGCAGCCAGGCCAGCAACGCCTTGCCGAGGCCGGAACTGTGCAGCGACAGGCGACGGCCGACCCAGCTGCGGATGACGATGGCCGTCGGGCTCTCGAGCTTCAGGACATAGATGGCCGACGACCCTTCAAGGACGCCGAGATGGCAGGTCAGCTGCGTCTGATCGCGCAGTTGGGCCAGCGGCTCCATGGCGGCGCGCCTGATATCAAGATTTTCCTCGACCTTGTTGCCAAGCTCGTACCAGCGCAGGCCGAGCGCATATCGGCCGTCTTCGAGGCTGACCAGCCCATGCGCCAGCAGCGACGCCAGCAGCGACGACGAGGTGCTCTTCGGCAGCCCGGTCGCCTTCTGGATCTGGGTAAAGCTCGCCCGGCCGCTGTCGGCCAGAAAGGCGAAGACGGCCATCGCCTTGTCGATCGCCGGCGTCTGTGTCGTAACCAAGCACCAACCCCTTGATAGGCATCCACCATGTTGTTCGGTGGACGGAACACTAGTCCCGAACAACATGGCGATCCATAGCCTTCGCCCTTATCCCTTGCGGAAAAAGTCGTGGATGGCCTGCGCCGTCGAGGCGGAAATGCCGGCCACCTTTTCGAGGTCGGTCAGTGCCGCCCGCTCGATTTCCTTCAGCGTGCCGAAGTGGTTGAGCAGCGACCGCTTGCGCGTCGGCCCGACGCCGGGGATCTCCTGCAGGCCGCCCTCGGAAATCTGCTTGGAGCGCCGCGTCGCGTGGCTGCCGTTGGCAAAGCGATGCGCCTCGTCGCGCAGCCGCTGGATGAAATAGAGCACCGGGTCGCGGGTCGGCAGCATGAAGTCGGAGAAGCGCTCGCGGCCAGCGTCACGGTCCGGCCCCTTGGCGACGCCGACCAGCGGCACATCGGTGATGCCGAGTTCGTCGATGATCGATTTGACCGCCGACAACTGGCCGGCGCCGCCATCGATCAGCACCAAATCCGGCCACGGCCCGAAGCCGTCCTCGTCGCGCGCCGCCTCGGCGCGGCTGCCGTGCTCCTTGACGAGGCGAGAGAAGCGCCGCTCCATCACCTCGCGCATCATGCCGAAGTCGTCGCCGGGGGTGATGTCGGTCGAGCGGATG
>JAGSYU010000040.1 GCA_018262575.1 Pseudomonadota bacterium
ATCCGGCGAAAGGCGCCCCCTCGCGCGGCAGCGTTCTACGAGGACCTGATGCGCGCCGCGCGGCAGCCGGTGTTCTATGCTGAGCTCGGCGTTGCCGACAGCGTTGAGGGCCGGTTCGAGATGCTGATGCTGCATGTCGGTCTCGCCGTCCATCGCCTGTCCCAGGACGTCACAGGCCGGGAGATGGCGCGCGATCTCAGCGAGCTGTTCATCGAAGACATGGAACGGTCGCTGCGCGAGATCGGTTACGACGACAGCGGCCTCAAGCGCCGCCTCAAGAAGGTGGCCGGCGCCTTTTATGGCCGGATGGAAGCGATGGCGACGGCGCTCGCTTCCGATCAGCCGCAGGCGCTTGTCGACACGCTCATCCGCAACGTCCATGGCGGCACGGCCGACTCGCGACACGCTGCCCGCCTTGCCGGCTACGTTCGCGACTTGGCGGGGCGCCTTGCCGACATGCCGGTCGCCGAGCTCGCCGCCGGGGCCTTGCCTGTCGGTCCACTTTTTCTCATCCCTGCCGATCCGGATCTCACGCCATGACCGCCAAAGCCCATATCCCCCTTTCCCGCCCCTTCGCCTGGAACCGTGTACAGCCGCGTGGAACGCCCGTCGCTTTCACGGCCAGTCCCTCCGAATGTGAGGCGATGGCCGAGGCGCTCGGCATTCTCAAGGTGGCCAGCGCTTCGGCCGAGTTCGTGGTGTCACCGTTCCGCAAGACCGGTTTCAAGGTGACGGGCGAGGTCTGGGCGGAGGTCGAACAGGCCTGCGTCGTCACTCTCGAGCCGGTGCCCGAGAGCATTCACGAGATGATCGACCTGCGCTTCCTGCCGGAAAGCGAGATTGAACCGGTCGACGACGAGATCGAGGTCGCTGTTGACGCCGAGGATCCGCCGGAGCCGATTCTCGGCACCACCGTCGACCTCGGTGTGCTGACCACCGAGTTCGTCGCGGTTGGCCTTGACCCCTATCCGCGGGCGCCGGGCGCTGAATTCACGCCGTTCATCGAAGACGATGGCAGTGAGGACGAGGCGCAGTCGCCGTTCGCCAGCCTCTCTTCGCTGAAAGACAAGCGTCCCTGACGGCCGTTGCCGCGCCGCTTCCGCGGTGGCCGGCGCGCTTTTGGGTATTGTTTCCTGGGGGGGAACGGTTATCTTCCCGCCCGATCAATGGCGGCGGTCGCCGCGTATCCGAGGATTCATGGCCGAGCCACTCATCATATCTATCGACGTCATGGGCGGCGATTTTGGACCATCGGTGACGCTTGCCGGCGCCGACCTCGAGCTGACGCGGCGCCCCGATCTTCGTTATGAACTGTTCGGCGACGAGGCGGTGGTGCTGCCGGTGCTGGAGCAGTATCCGAGGGTCAAGGCTGTCTCCCGCTTCCATCATTGCGAAGTCACCGTCGCCATGGACGAAAAGCCATCGAGCGCGCTGCGCCACGGCCGCTGGAAGTCGTCCATGTGGCGCGCGATCGAGGCCGTGAAGAAGGGCGAGGCGCATTTCGCCGTTTCCGCCGGCAACACCGGCGCGCTGATGGCCATGTCGAAGGTTTGCCTTCGGATGATGGCCAACATCGAGCGGCCGGCGCTGGCGGCACTGTGGCCGAACGTCAAGTCGGAATCGATCGTCCTCGATGTCGGCGCCTCGATCGGCGCCGACGCCCAGCAACTGATCGGCTTTGCCGTGATGGGCGCCGCGATGGCCCGGGCGCTTTTTCACACCGAAGTCGCCTCGGTGGGGCTGCTCAACGTCGGCGTCGAAGAGGTCAAGGGCAACGAGGAGGTGCGGGCGGCCGGCCAGATCCTCAAGGAAACGGCGCTGGCTAATCTGAACTATGCGGGATTCGTCGAGGGGGACGATATCGGCCGCGGTCGGGTGGACGTCATCGTGACGGAAGGATTCACCGGCAACATCGCCCTCAAGACCGCCGAAGGCACGGCCAAGCAGCTGTTGGGCTATCTGCGTACGGCACTCGGCCGCACCTGGATGACACGCCTCGGCTATTTCCTGGCGCGCGGCGCCTTCCAGGGGCTCAGGGAGAAGATGGACCCGCGCAAGTACAATGGCGGCGTCTTCCTCGGCCTCAACGGCATCGTCATCAAGAGCCACGGCGGCACCGACGCCTTTGGCTTCGCGGCCGCTCTCGATCTTGGCTACGACATGGCGCGCAACGGCCTGATGAGCAAGATCGAGACTGACCTCGCCCATTATTACCGGGAGCAGGCGGCGAGCAGTCTTGCCGCCGGCGAGAAAGGAAACTGAGTGTGATCCGAAGCGTCATTCTGGGAACGGGAAGCTACCTGCCCGCCAAGGTCCTGACCAACAAAGACCTTGCCGAGCGGGTCGACACTTCAGATGAATGGATTGTTCAGCGTACCGGCATCCGCCAGCGCCATGTTGCTGCCGACGGCGAGCTGACATCCGACCTCGCTTCCGCCGCCGCCGCCAACGCGTTGGCGGCGGCTGGTGTCAACGCCGACGAGATCGACCTGGTGCTGCTCGCGACGGCGACACCCGATCGCACCTTCCCATCGTCTGCCGTCGAGGTCCAGCGCAAACTCGGCATCAGCCATGGCTTTGCCTTCGACCTGCAAGCGGTGTGCTCCGGCTTTCTCTACGCGCTCACCGTTGCCGACAGTCTGATACGCACGGGCATGGCCCGCAAGGCCCTGGTAATCGGTGCCGACACCTTTTCGCGCCTCCTTGACTGGAACGATCGCACCACGTGCGTGCTGTTCGGCGACGGGGCCGGCGCAGTGGTCCTCGCTGCGGAAGAGGGCAAGGGGACGACTGATGACCGCGGGTTGCTTGCCGCCAGTCTCAGGGCCGATGGCCGCCACGTTGACAAGCTGTGCACCGATGGCGGTCCGTCGATGACCGGGACCGCGGGCCATGTCCGCATGCACGGCCAGGAAGTCTTCAAGTTCGCTGTCGGTGGCGTCGGTGACGTCATCAAGTCGGTGTTCGGGGCGACCGGATTCGACGGCGCCAGCATCGACTGGTTCATTCCCCATCAGGCCAACCGCCGCATTATCGAAGGTTCGGCGAAGAAGCTCGGCATCCCCTTGGAAAAGGTGATCATCACCGTCGAAGGACACGCCAACACCTCGGCGGCGACCATTCCGCTTGCGCTCGATTTCGCCGTGCGCTCGGGGAAGGTCAAGCGCGGTGAGGTGGTGCTGTTCGAGGCGGTCGGCGGCGGCCTTACCTGGGGGGCTGCCATCCTCCGTTGGTAGCATGGCTCGGTTTTTTGTTTGTTTGGAACGACTTGCGCGAGAAATGGATTGACCGCATCCGTATCTGGCACTACGTTCATCGCCTGTGTCTTTGGATCTCGACCGTCGGCCGGGTCCACGGTCGACTGGAACAACGGGGAGCTTGTGATCCATGGGGGGCAAAACTGTAACCCGCGCCGATCTTTGCGAGGCCGTGTACCAGAAGGTTGGTCTGTCGAGGAGCGAGTCAGCCGAACTCGTTGAATCGGTGCTCCGCGAGATCGCCGATTGCCTGGTAACGGGCGAGACCGTGAAGCTCTCGTCTTTCGGTACGTTCTCGGTGCGCTCGAAGACCGAGCGGATTGGTCGCAATCCCAAAACCGGCGAGGAAGTTCCGATTCTTCCCCGGCGCGTTTTGGTGTTCAAGCCCAGCAACGTGCTGAAGACGGAGATCAACGGCGGCGACGCGTCGTCCGTCGAGGCCGACGATTAAACGATGGCCGGCGGACCATTGGTCCGCCAGAAATTCCATGCAAATACAATTTGCTAGCCCCCGATCTTCGCGTTGATGCGAGATCGGGCTTGGCATTTTTGAGGCGTCGCTTCTATAGTAGGGGCGCTTTGCGAGTCCGGTCTTTGAGGACCAAGTAGCGTATCAAGTCGAGCGGCGGCGTGGAAAAGGCAACGGACGCTTTCAGGACGATCAGCGAGGTTGCGGAGGATCTTGATCTTCCGCAGCATGTGTTGCGTTTCTGGGAGACCAAGTTCAGCCAGATCCGGCCGATGAAGCGCGGTGGCGGTCGCCGTTACTATCGTCCCGACGACGTGGAACTGCTGCGCGGCATCCAATATCTTCTTTACGGTGAAGGCTACACCATCAAGGGCGTCCAGCGCATCCTCAAGGAGCAGGGCGCCCGCTTCGTGATGGAGGTCTGGCGGCATCCCGGCGAGCCGATTCCGACGGCTCCGGGCGGCGATGCGGCGGAAGAGACCGAGTCCGAGACGTTTGAAGACACGGTCGAGGCTGACGAGCCGGAAGCGGAGATCGCTCCGCCGCCGATGCGGGCCGCGCCGCGCGCCGAGCCCCGGATGGAGTCGCCGCCCGTCCGCGCGCCGGAGGCCGAGGAGCCGTTGCCGGCCGGCATCCTGCCGGAGGAAAGCGCCAGTCGCGGCGGCTTCCGCTTCATGGAGCGTTTCCGCGCCCCGGCCGAGCATTCGGCGACGACCGGCACGGGCGGACTGTCGCGCGAGGACATTCGGCGCCTGCAGTCGACGCTGTTTGAACTGCTGGAATGCAAGCGCCTTCTGGACCAGACGCGCTGAGACCGGCCTGTCGCGGTGGGGAGGCGAAATTAGCACTTGTCCCGCCGGATCGAACCGGCTAAATCCCTCCCGTCCGGCGCGTGGCGTTGGACGACAATGGAACGGGCAGTAGCGCAGCCTGGTTAGCGCACGTGTCTGGGGGACACGGGGTCGGAGGTTCAAATCCTCTCTGCCCGACCATTTCTTTCCCCCACGAGCCACCGGTGATTTTCGGGTGCTGCCGCATCGTTTGCGGCGGTCGACAGCCGTGAAGATGGCTCGTATGGGGCTGGTGGAGCGCGAGCTGCCGTGTCGGCCGACACGCCCCCCAAAAACTCTCTCCTGATTGCATGCCGTGACTGGCGATGCTGGGTCCACTCAAGGAGCCCTGAGCCCTGAGCCCTGAGCCCGGATCGGTGCGGACGGGCCATCCTCAGGCCGTCCGATCCCGTCAAACCTGACGAGCGGGTTACTACGTATCTTCCAAACCGGTTCGAATTTATTTATTTCTACATTCAAATTAATCCGCATGGATGTGAGGCGTGACTGCCATTTCGTTGGAAAGACATGGTGGTCCCGCTCTAGATTAGATTTCCAAACCGGTTCGAAACCCTGTCTCTGCAGGGCAAATTGTCCGGCCGTGGTTTCGGAGGGCCATCGGTGAATCTGAGAGAGCTAGCGCAGCACCTGGGATTGTCCAAGACGACCGTCAGCCGGGCTCTCAATGGCTTCTCCGAGGTCAACGAGGAGACGCGCCTGCGTGTGCTCGAGGCGGCACGGCGCTTCAACTACACACCCAACGTCAGCGCCAAGCGCCTTGCCACCGGCGAATCAGGTGCGTTTGGCGTGGTTCTGCCGGGCGCCTCCGCGGAAATGGCCGATCCGGTGTTCGGCGAATTCCTGGCCGGGCTTGCCGATGGGGCCGGGCGCTGTGGCCGCGATCTCTACGTCAACGCCACGTTCGACGGCGAAGAAGCTGGCTATCTCCGGCTGGCCCGCGCCAAGGCGGTCGATGTGATGATCCTTGCCAATCTCAAGGTCGAGGATCTCCGCATCCGCCTGCTGTCGCATCTCGGCCTGCAGACAGTCACCTGCGGCCGCACCGCCGGTTCGCTGGTTTATCCGCACCTCGACATCGATCATGAAGACGGCGTGCGCCGGGCCGTCGATCTGCTGGCCGGCCTCGGTCACAGGGCGATCGCTCTCGTCAGCGGTCCCGCCGACCTTTCGGCTTCCGAGCAACGTCTGGTCGGCTGGCATGGCGCGCTTGGTCGCCATGGGCTCGCGTCCGAAGCCGGGCTTGTCGCGGCTGGTCCTGCCACCGAGGGCCACGGTTATCGCGCCACGCGAGCGCTGCTGGCCTCGCCGACGCCGCCCACCGCCTTCGTCTGCGCGTCCATGTTCCTTGCTTCCGGCTGTTGCCGGGCGATTGCGGACTGCGGCCTCAGGGTTGGCAGCGACGTTTCGGTCATCGCTCATGACGACGGTCTTGCGACCGTGAGGCCGGAGGCCTTCGAGCCGGCGCTCACCACCACCTTTTCGTCGATCCGCGCTGCTGGCGTCCGGATCGGTGAACTTGCCGCCGGTCTGGTCGAGGGTGCCGATCCGGCCGCCCTTTCCGAGGTCTGGGCGGTCGACCTGATCTTTCGCGACAGTGCCCAGGCACCGCCGCGACGATGATCGGCTGGACCCTTCGTCGGCGGGAGCCGAACGGCATGCATAGGAGTTGAAGTAGACGGGCGATATCGCCGCTTGATGGAGACACCCCGGATCTGACGGAGTTTTGACGTGGTTGATCATCTGAAAGACGCGTCCGGCGGCGGCAAGCCGCTCGGCGCGAAGGATAAACTTTGCCTGCACGCGCCCATCGGTGGTTGGCTCGTTTCCATCGCCGACGTTCCCGATCCGGTGTTCAGCGGCCGGATTCTCGGCGATGGCTTTGCCATCGATCCGACGGACGCAACGCTACGGGCGCCTTTTGCCGGCGTCGTCACCTCGGTCCATCGCGCCCATCATGCCGTGACGCTGCGGGCAGAGGACGGTGCCGAGGTTCTGATGCACATCGGCCTCGACACCGTGGCGCTCAAGGGCGACGGCTTCACCCCCCATGTCGCGGAAGGCGACCGGGTCAAGACCGGCGATCCGCTGATCAGCTTCGACATGGATGTCATCTCGCAACTGGTGCGCAGTCTGGTGGTTCCGGTGGTGCTGACCAACGGCGAACGTTTCACGCTCACCGTTCCCGCCGTCGGCCGTGAGATCGCGGCGGGTGACGAGGTGGCTTCCATCGCCTCGCTGGGCGAGGTGGCACCGTCTCAGGCCGGGACGTCGGCCGGCGAGGCCGTCATTTTCAAGGCGCGCGTTGCCGATCCACATGGCATCCACGCCCGCCCGGCCGGTCTCATTGCCGAGGCTGCCAAGTCCGGCGCGGCCGAGGTGGTCATCCGCCTTGGCGATCGCACGGCCAGCGCCGCCAGCCCGGTGGGGCTGATGCTGCTCGGCGCCCAACATAACGACGAACTGACCATCGAAGCCAAAGGCGCCGACGGTGCCGAGGTGGCCAACCGAATCGCCCTGCTGCTGGGCGGCCCGGAGGAGGCGGCTCCTGCCGCTCCTCTCGCGACACCGGAGGCGATTGTGTCGCCGGCCACCGAAGCGCCCGCGCTTTGGGGCCTGGGCGTTGCCCAGACTATCGAGGGGACGACGGCCTCGCCGGGGCTCGCCGTCGGTGTCTCGGTGCGGATTACCTCTGAAGACTTCGAGATTTCCGAAAGTGGCGCTGACGTCGAGCAGGAAATAAAGGAGCTGCGCGCCGCTCTCCAGACCGCTGCTGCCGACATCAGCACCAAGATTGCCGCCAGCAAGGGGCAGCAGGCCGAAATTCTCGCCGCCCACCGCTCCTTCGTCGAGGACCCGGATCTGCGCGACGCCGCCTGGACGCTGATCCGCGACGGCAAGAGCGCCGCTTTCGCCTGGAAGACGGCCATCGATCGTCAGGTTGCCGCGCTGCGCAAACTCGGCAATCCCGTGCTGGCCGAGCGCGCCTCCGATCTCGAGGACGTTCGCCACCGCGTTCTGGCCATTCTGCTCGGTGTGTCCGGTTCGGCAACGGCGCTCCCCGAATACGCGATCATCTTCGCTGCCGACCTCTTGCCATCGCAATTCGCCGATCTCGATGTCAAGAAGGTCGCCGGCATCGTGCTGGCCCACGCCGGACCGACGGCGCATGTGTCGATCCTCGCGGCGTCGAAGGGCATTCCGGCCGTTGTCGCCGCTGGCGTCGGCGTGTTGTGCGTGCCCGATGGGCAGCCGGTGGTCCTTGACGCCGACCGGGCGACGGTGCGGATCAATCCGCCGGCCGGCGAGATGACCGACATCCGCGCCGCCGTGGTCCGCCGCCGCGAGCGCTTTGCCGCCAGCCACGCTGCTGCCCAGGCCGAATGCCGCATGGCCGATGGCAATCGGATCGAGGTGGTGGCCAACCTTGGCAGCCCGGCCGATGTCGCGGTGGCGCTTGAGAGCGGTGCCGAGGGCTGTGGCTTGATGCGGTCGGAGTTCCTGTTCCTCAACCGCACGACGGCACCGAGCGAAGATGAGCAATACGCCCAATATCAGGCCATCGCCGACGGTCTGAAGGGGCGGCCGCTGATTATCCGCACCCTTGACGCCGGTGCCGACAAGGACGTGCCCTACGCCAACCTGCCGAAGGAGGAAAACCCTGCTCTCGGCCTGCGCGGTGTCCGCATGAGCCTGTGGCAGCCGGAGCTGCTCAGGACGCAGATCCGTGCCCTCCTGCGGGTGAAGCCTTACGGCCAGAGCAAGATTCTGCTGCCGATGATCGCCACGCTTGCCGACCTTCGGGACGTGCGCAAGGTGATTGACGCGGAGATGACCGCGCTGGGACGCACGGTGCCGATCGAGGTCGGCATCATGGTCGAGGTTCCCTCGGCGGCGCTGATCTCGAAGACGCTGGCGGCCGAAGCCGACTTCCTGTCGGTGGGCACCAACGATCTGGCGCAATACACGCTGGCCATCGACCGGGTGAACCCCCGCCTCGCCAAGCAGCTCGATCCCTTCCATCCGGCGGTGCTGCGGCTGATCCAGCTCACGGTCGAGGGGGCGAAGGCGCATGACCGCTGGGTCGGGGTCTGCGGCTCGCTGGCCTCCTTCCCGCTGGCCGCGCCGGTGCTGATCGGCCTTGGCGTTACCGAACTGTCGGCGACCGCCGGCTCCATCGCCGAGATCAAGGCGATGGTGCGAACGCTCGACATGAACAAGTGCAAGGCGGTCGCCGAAGCGGCGCTCGCCCTCGAATCCGGCGAGGCGGTGCGCCGAATGCTCGCCCAAGCCTGGCCCGACGCTTAAGTCTCAGAGGTATCCAATCATGTTCAAATCCGCATTCGGAGTGCTGCAGCAGATCGGCAAGGCGTTGATGCTGCCGGTCGCCGTGCTGCCGGTCGCCGGGCTGCTGCTCGGCATCGGCGCGTCCAACTTCTCCTTCCTGCCGGAGATCGTGTCGCAGGTGATGGCCAAGGGTGGCGACGCCATCTTCGGCAACCTGCCGATCATCTTCGCGGTCGGTGTCGCCCTCGGCCTTGCCAAGAATGATGGCGTCGCCGCCATCGCCGCCGTCGTCGGCTATTTCGTGATGACCGCGACGCTCAGCGCCATGGCACTGTTCCTGGAGGTGCCGGTGCTGGCCGGCAAGACGGTGCCGACCATCGACACCGGCGTGTTCGGCGGCATTATCATCGGCGCCATCGCGGCGGCGCTGTTCAACCGCTATTTCCGGATCCAGCTGCCGTCCTACCTCGGCTTCTTCGCCGGCAAGCGCTTCGTGCCGATCGTCACCGGCCTCGCAGCGATTGCCGCTGGCGTGGTGCTGTCCTTCGTCTGGCAGCCCGTTCAGTCCGGCATCGACATCTTTTCGCATTGGGCGGCTGAGAACGATCCCCGCCTTGCCGCAACCGTCTATGGCTTCGTCGAGCGCCTGCTGATCCCCTTTGGCCTGCACCACATCTGGAACGTGCCGTTCTTCTTCGAAATCGGGTCGTACACCGACGCCGCCGGCAAGGTGGTCCACGGCGACATCAACCGCTTCTTCGCGGGCGATTCCACGGCCGGTATCCTGTCGGGCGCCTTCCTGTTCAAGATGTGGGGCCTGCCGGCCGCCGCCATTGCCATCGCCCAGACAGCCAAGCCGGAAAATCGCGTCAAGGTCATGGGCATGATGGTCTCGGCCGCCCTGACCTCGTTCCTGACCGGCATCACCGAGCCGATCGAGTTCTCGTTCCTGTTCGTTGCCCCGGCCCTTTACGCCGTTCATGCCGTGCTTGCCGCCACCACCCAGTTCGTGGCCAGCACGCTCGACATCCACATGGGCTTTACCTTCTCGCAGGGCGGCATCGACTTCCTGCTGTTCAACGTCTTCGGCCCGAACGCCCATAACTGGTGGATGACGCTGATCCTCGGTCCGATCTATGCCGCCATCTATTACGGGGTGTTCCGCTTCGCCATTCAGAAGTTCGACCTGAAGACGCCGGGCCGCGAGGATGATGCCGTCGTCACGGTCGAGACCGCCAGCGAGGCGGTGGACGGCAACGATCGCTTCGCCACCGCTCGCAAGCTGGTCACTGCTTTCGGTGGTGCCGAGAACATCAGCAACCTCGACGCCTGCATCACCCGTCTGCGCGTCGGTGTCGCCGACATCGCCAAGGTGGATCAGCCGAAGTTCAAGGAGATGGGCGCCGCCGGTGTCATGGTGGTCGGCCAGGGCCTGCAGGTGATTTTCGGCACGCAGTCCGAGAACATGAAGACCGACATGGAGGAGTACCTGCGCTCCCTGCCGGCCGGGAGTACGGCTCCCGCTGCCGTCACGGCGCCGGCCGCCACCAAGCTCGCCACCGGTGCGCCGTCGGCTGCTGCCAAACTGAAGGCCGATCAGATGATCGATGCCCTCGGTGGACGCGCCAACATCGTCTCGGTCGAAGCGGTGTCGGGCACCCGCGTTCGCGTCGAGGTGGCCGATCCCAAGAGGTTCGACCAATCGCTGGCGAAGAAAGCCGGCGTGCGGGCCGTCGCCACGCTTGGCGCTGCCAACTATCACCTGATCGTCGGAGACGACGCCAGCGAAGTGGCGCAGGCCCTGTCCGCCTGATGCCCTGGTCGCTTCCTGGCCTTGTCGGCGAGTAGGTTTTCGACACGGCGACTCGGTGAAACAACGCCGCTTTCCACGGGAAGGCGGCGTTGTTCGTTATTGCCAAAGAGCGTGGCCGACCACCTGCCGGCACCCTGTCATAGGCGTTCGTACCAATCCGAAATTTCGACCTGGCATGATACGAAAGTGAAATCGAACCAAAACGAAGATCAATCGAACTTTGTTTGGTCAGGTTGACGGGATGCGAGTCGGATGGCAACGGGCAGGGAGAGGGGCATGACGGGCAGCTTCGGAGCAGGACCGCTTCCGCCAAGCGCCGATGTCGTCGTCATTGGCGGCGGCGTGGTGGGATGCGCCATCGCCCGTGAACTGTCGCGCTTTGACCTGTCGGTCGTGCTGATCGAGCGATCGCCGGACGTCGCCACGGGCACGTCGAAAGCCAATAGCGGCATCCTGCACGCCGGCTTCGACGCCGAGCCGGGCACCTGGAAGGCGCGCCTCAATGTCCGCGGCGCGGCGCTCTATGCCGAACTCGCCGAGGGTCTCGGCATCCCGCGCAAGGCGACGGGCGCGCTGGTGGTGGCGAAGGACGCCACGCAGATGGAAACCGTCGCCGAACTCCGACACCGCGGCATCGACAATGGAGTGGCGGGCCTCGAGATCTGGAACCGCGATCAAGTTGTCGCCCACGAGCCCAATATTTCCCCTGATGTGGCTGGCGCGCTCTGGGCGCCATCGGGGGCCGTCGTCTGTCCCTTCCTCGCCACCGTCGGCTTTGCCGAGAATGCCATCCGCAACGGCGCGCACATCGTCACGGAATGCGCGGTGATCGGTCTCGACGTTGCGGATCGACAGATTGTCGCGGTGCGAACGACGCGCGGCCGCCTCGCCACGCGCTTCGTGGTCAACGCCGCCGGCCTGCACTCCGGCGAGGTGGCGCGCCTAGCCGGCGACGACAGCTTCACGATCACGCCGCGCCGGGGCGAGTACATCCTGTTCGACCGCAGCGTCGGCCAACTGGTCAACACGGTGCTGTTCCCGACGCCCGACAAGGTGTCGAAAGGCATCCTGGTGTCGCCCACCGTGCACGGCAACGTGTTCATCGGCCCCGACGCCATCGACATCGACGATCCGGACGACAAGGAAACGACGGCTGGTGGCCTTGCCGGCATCATCGCCGGTGCGCGACGCATCGTTCCGGCGTTGCCGCTCGGCACGGCGATCACCGAATTCGCCGGCCTGCGCGCTGCCGCCGGCAAGGATTTCGTCATCGGCCCGTCGCTGGCTGCCCGCGGCCTCGTCCACGCAGCGGGCATCCAGTCGCCAGGCCTTACCTCGGCGCCGGCCATTGGCGAGGTAATCGTGGAGATGTTGCAAGACGTCGGTTTGAGGCTGAAGCGGAAAGCGGGCTTTGTGCCGGTCAACCCGGAAAAGCCGCGCTTCCATGAGGTGGATCGCATGACGCAGGCGGAACTGGTGGCGACTGATCCTTTGTTCGGTCGCGTCATCTGCCGCTGCGAGACCATAACCGAGGCGGAGATCGTCGCGGCCATCCAATCGCCCTGTGGCGCCCGCACCGTCGATGGCGTCAAGCGGCGGGTGAGGGCTGGTGCCGGTCGCTGCCAGGGCGGCTTCTGCGGGCCGCGCGTCACGGCGATTCTCGCCCGCGAGCTCGGCATTCCCGTCACCGCCGTCCGCAAGGACTCGGCCGACTCGTGGCTGTTCCTATCGCGCGCCGAGCTGGAAGCCGGGGAGGGCGCCCATGCGTGAGTTTTCCTACGACGTGGCGATCATCGGCGGCGGTCCGGCGGGCCTTGCGGCGGCGCTTGCCGCTCGGGAGGCCGGTGCCGAGCGCGTGTTGATTCTCGAACGCGACCGCGAACTCGGCGGCATCCTGCAGCAGTGCATCCACAACGGCTTCGGCCTGCGCCGCTTCGAGGAGGAGCTGACCGGGCCGGGCTACGCCCACCGTTATATCGATCTGGTGAAGGCGACGGACATCGACGTCTGGCTCGACACGACGGTGCTGGCCGCCGAGCCGGGAGGCGTCATCACCTCGGTCAGTCCGCACGCCGGGCTGACGGTCGTCAGGGCAAAGTCGGTGGTCTACGCCATGGGCTGCCGCGAGCGGACGCGCGGCGCCATCCGCACGCCGGGCAGCCGGCCGGCTGGGGTGTTTACCGCTGGCGCCGCCCAGCGCATGGTCAACATGGAAGGCTATCTGCCGGGCAGGGAGGTAGTGATCGTCGGCTCCGGCGACATCGGCCTGATCATGGCCCGCCGCATGACGTTCGAAGGCGCCAAGGTGAAGGCCGTCTTCGAGATCATGCCGCATTCCAACGGCCTGACGCGCAACATCGTCCAGTGTCTCGAGGATTTCGGCATTCCCCTTTACCTCGGCCATTCGGTGACGGCGATCCACGGCAAGGACCGGGTGAGCGGCGTCACCGTTTCCAAGGTCAACGACAAGCTGGAGGTGATCGAGGGCACGGCCTTCGATGTCGACTGCGACTGCGTGCTGCTGTCGGTTGGCCTCATTCCCGAGAACGAGCTCGGCCGGGCGGCCGGCCTTGGTCTCGATCCGATCACCGGTGGCGCGCGGGTCGACCAGTTCCGGCAAACGTCGATCCCCGGCTTCTTTGCGGCTGGCAACGTGTTGCACGTCCATGATCTCGTTGATTGGGTGTCCGAGGAAGCGGCGATCGCCGGTCGTTCGGCGGCGCGCCATGCCCGCGGCGAACTCGTCGCGTCGGGACGGCAACGGTCGGTCACGGCGGGCGAGGGGCTCCGCACCGTCGTGCCGCAGTGCCTCTCCGCCTTCGAACCGGGGAAGATGAGCGTCCGCTTCTATTTCCGGGCGGCAAAGCCGATGGGCGCGTCGCTGTTGCAGTTCTGGGCCGATGGCGCGCTCGCCTTCGAGCGCAAGCTCAGGGTGGTCAAGCCGAGCGAGATGATCGTCGCCGACATTCCCGTTCGCAAGATCGGCGACGCCGCGACCCTGGAATTCCGCGTACTGCCGGCGCCCGAGAAGATTGACGCCGAAGACGAGATCGAGGAGGAGGCATGATGGCGCGCGTGGTTCATGCCATCCAGTGCATCGGCTGCCCGATCGGCTGCGGCGGCGAGGTGGCCGTCGAGGACGGTGTCGTCGCCGAGATGACCGGCTTCACCTGCAACAAGGGGCTCGCCTATGCCGCCGAGGAAGTGGTGGCCCCGAAGCGCATGGTGACGACGACGGTCAGGGTGTCGGGCGGCGGCCTGCCGCTGTTGCCGGTGGTGTCGGCGACACCGGTGCCGAAGGATCGAATCTTCGACTGTCTCAGGCTGCTGCGCGGCGTCACGGTCGTGGCGCCGATTGCCGAAGGGGCGATCATCGTCGCCGATGCACTGGGGCTCGGCGTCGATTTTCGCGCCGCCCGCGACATCGCGTCACTTTAGTAGGCATTTTCCTGGTTGATGATGCGCACCGGCGTCAGCATCAGGATGTAGAGGTCGAACAGCACCGACCAATTCTCGATGTAATAGAGGTCGTGCTCGACGCGCGCCTGGATCTTGTCGGACGTGTCGACCTCGCCGCGCCAGCCGTTGATCTGCGCCCAGCCGGTGACGCCGGGCTTGACCTTGTGGCGGGCGAAATAGCCGTCCACCACCTCTTCCCAGAGCTTGTGCTGGGTATGGGCGTTGACGGCGTGCGGACGCGGACCGACCAGCGACAGATCGCCTTTCAGCACGTTGAACAATTGCGGCAATTCGTCGATCGACGTCTTGCGGATGAACCGGCCGACCGAGGTGACGCGCGGATCGCCACGGGTCACCACCTTGTCGGCCTTGATGTCCGTCTGGTCGGCGTACATCGAGCGGAACTTCATCACCGAGATGACCTCGTTGTTGAAGCCGTAGCGTGGCTGGCGGAACAGGATGGGGCCTTTCGAGGTCGCCTTGACGGCGATGGCCGCCCCGAGCATCAGCGGCGACAGCGCCACGATGGCGAGGCCGGCGATGACCACGTCGAACACCCGCTTCGACACCTGCGACCAGCCGGTGATCGGCCGGTCGAACAGGTCGAGGAAGGGCACGCGGCCAATGTAGGAATAAGAGCGGGGCCTGAGGCGCAGCTTGCTCGAATGGGCGGACAGACGGATGTCGACCGGGAGCACCCAGAGCTTCTTCAGAAGCTGCAGAATGCGCACCTCGGCCGTCGCCGGCAGAGCGACGATGACGAGGTCGATGGCGGTGAGGCGGGCGAAATCCACCAAGTCGGATGTGTTCCCGAGTTTGGGAAAGCCGCTCTTGCTCTCGGGGCTGCGGTCGTCGTTGCGGTCGTCGAAGATGCCGAGGATGGCCAGCTCGTTGCCGCCGGTTTCCTCCAGCGCGGTGATCAGGGACTCGGCCATGGCGCCGCCGCCGAGGATGACGGCCCGCTTCTGCAACCGGCCGGCGCGGGTGAGTCGGCGCGTCGCCAACGCCGTGGCGGCGGAGGCCAGACCGAGCGTCAGCACGCCGGCCACATACCAGGCCAAAAACCACAGGCGGGCAACGTCGGGTATGCCATCGGCGATGACCAGCAGAACCGAGACGAAGCCGAAGACGCTCGACCAGGCGATCAACAGCTTGGCGAAGCGCTGGGAGTGACGGCGCAGCAGTGACAGGTCGTTGGCGCCGAGGATCTGGGCAACGAGCAGCGTCAGGATGGCGGCGCCGACCGGAATCGCCGCCGTCAGGCCAGCAAGCGATACCGAGAACAGCGGCAGCAGGCCGAGGCCGACCGCAGACAGGCAGATCCCCTCAAAGGCTGCGGCAAGGCCGCTGACCAGCGAGGGGGCGATAGAGGCGTCACGATAGTGCTGAGCGACGTCCGCCGCCGTTGTCGGCAGATGGGGAACAGGCTCGGAGGGAGGCTCAATGACACTCATCGCAATCCATTTCGAAGATCAGGGCGAACAATGTTGCCATGATGGGCAGAAAATGACTGAAGTGAAGTAAAATGGCGGGAAATCTGTCCGCTCATCCTTTCGCGATCGTCCTTGTCAGAACAGCCGCTGGGCGATCCGCAGCACGTCGCCGGGGCGAACCAGGGCGTTTGGCGGCAGTGTGCCGGCATAGGCCTTGCCGTTCAGCCGGCGCGACACCTCGATGCGGCGCTCGTTGGCGCGCGAGGTGAACCCGCCGGCGATCGCCACCGCCGTCTCGACGGTCATCGTGTTGACGTAGGTATACTGGCCGGGATTGCGCACCTCGCCCATGATGAAAAAGGGGCGGTAGGTATCGACCTCGACCGTAACGTCGGGATTGTTCAGGTAGCCTTTCTTGAGGCCACGGATGAGGGCGCCGGCCAGCTCTTGCGTGGTCAGCCCGCGCGCCGGGACGTTGCCGACCAGCGGATAGGCGATATAGCCCGCCTGATCGATGGAGAAAGTGCCCGATAGCGCCGTCTGCTCGAAGACGGTGATGCGCAGTTTGTCGCCGCTGTCGAGGTGGTAGGGACCGTCCAACCCATCGGGGACGGCAGACGTAACGCTCGCCGGCTGCCGCCGGGGCAGGGTCGTGCAAGCGCCGAGGCCGAGCAGGGCCAGACCGAGAAAGGCGCGTCGCTGCATGCGAAGGGTCCCCACGAAATCAGCGCGAATATGGGGAATGACCCTAGCCCGGCATGGTTAAGGAAAGGAAAACGCTGCTTAATGAAGTCTTGACGCGATTGGGAAGTTGTCACCGCCGGTAACATTTTCGAGAGGCTTAACGGGCTGGTTACCATGGTCGCCGATGCTTTTCGCATGGAACGGCAAGCTCGACTCATGGACGTGTTCGGCGCAGTCCCTGCCAGCGAGGCGGGCGATGGCCTGCGTCTGGGCGGCGGCTGGTCTACACTGCGTCGTGCGGCCTTGCTGGTGGTGTTGGCGGCCTCTGCCGCGGTGGTGACCCACGGCTTCCTGTCGGCCCGGCCGCAGGACGCCGAGATTCGCGCAAGCCTGACGATCGATCGCAAGGGTATGGCGGAAAGCGTTGTCGACGCCGCGTTCCTTGACGCGCAGGCGAAACTCATCGCGTCCCGCGACACGTTGCGCCGGGCGGCGACCGAACTTGGCGTCACCGACGCCGATACATTGGCTAAGCCGCCGCTCCAGCAGCGTGTGCTGGCGGCATTCGGCATGGGAAGCGCCGGCAAGCTGGTCTCGCCGGAGGAACGGTTGACGGAGGCGCTGGCGGCGCGTTTCTCGGCGGCGCCTTCGGGGCGCGGACGGGCGATCGACGTGCGCTTCTCGGCCGAGAACCCCGAGTTCGCCGTCCGTTTTGTCGACCGCGTCATCGCCGACTATCTCGCTCTGCAGGGTACCGACGGCGGTGTCGGCGCGCGACTGGTCTCGCGGGCGACACCGGTGGAGCAGGTGGCTAGCCTGTCGCCGTCGGTGGGAGCCGGACTGGCCGCCCTGTCGATTCTTGCCCTCGGAGGCGCGGCAACCGGCTTCGGTCAGTGGTACCGCCGCCGCGAGGCAACCGAAGGGCTCGACGAGGCACCGCTTACCGTCGCTGCCCTCAAACCCCTCGACTTGGCCAATGCCGACAGAGCTCGCCTGCCGGAGGCGGGCGCATCGCGGCCGCCGATCGCTGCCCCCGCACCGTCGGTCATTCCCGGCGTCGATCTCGCCGGGCGTCGCCGGGTAGCGGTCGCGAGCTTTGGAGAGGGAGGCGAGAATCGCCGCCTTGTCGACGAACTGGCCCGTGATGGTGGATTCAACGGTGCGCGCATTGTCGTGGTCGATGCGAGCCGTCGCTCCGGCGACCGGCCGGGCCTTGCCGAACTGCTGGCCGGGGAGGCGGATTTCGCCGACGTCATCCAGCGCAACGCCACCTCGCGCGCCCACGAGATCGCCGCCGGTCGTCGGCCGCTGACGGCATTCGCCGACGAGACCGACGCAGCGATCCTGCTCGAAACGCTGGAGCAGACCTACGACCTCGTGCTGATCGATCTTGGCCGGCTGCGGACCGACCCGGCCTTCATGCTGTTTGCCCGGCTTGCCGGCCAACTCATGCTGACCGGCGATGCCGATCCCGGCGCCATCGACACACTGCTCGCCGCCCTGGCGCGCCGGGGCGTCACCGGCATCGTGCGCGTCGCCGCGCCAGCCGGCGATCTTGCCGCCTGAGTCCTATCCCTCGACAGGGCGGTCCGGCCTTGCCATCCAGGCGATGAGCAGGCCAGCCGGTGGCACCCAGACCAGCCCGGCCACCACGTAATAGACGAGCTGCCACCAGAAATTCACGCCCGGCAGCACCGCCACGGCGATCACCATGGCGATGAGAGCGTAGACCGGCACGGTGATCACCAAGATGACGGTGCCGATCAGCTTCCTGAGACTCGAGGACACGGGCGCCTCCGATCAGTCGATACGGGCCAGCGCCTGCTCGAGGTCGGCGATGATGTCGGCGACATCCTCGATGCCGACCGACAGGCGCACCACGTCAGGCCCGGCGCCGGCCGCCACCTTCTGGGTATCGGTGAGCTGCTTGTGGGTGGTGGAGGCGGGATGGATCACCAGCGAACGGGTGTCACCGACGTTGGCGAGGTGAGAGAACAGCTCGACACCCTTGACCAGCGTCACGCCCGCCTCATAGCCGCCCTTGAGGCCGAAGGTGAAGACGGCGCCGGCGCCCTTCGGGGCGTATTTCTGCTGCAGGCCGTGGTAGCGGTCGCCCGGCAGGCCGGCGTAGGACACCCAGGCGACCTTGGGATGGTCGGACAGGAATTCCGCCACGGCCATGGCGTTGTCGACGTGGCGCTGCATGCGGAGCGGCAGCGTTTCGATGCCGGTCAGGATCTGGAAGGCGTTGAAGGGCGAGATGCAGGGGCCGAGGTCGCGCAGGCCGAGGGCGCGGCAGGCGACGGCGAAAGCGAAGTTGCCGAAGTTCTGGTGGAAGACCAGCCCGTTGTATTCCGGCCGCGGCTCGCACAGCATCGGGTAGCGGTTCTCGCGCGACCAATCGAAGTTGCCGGCGTCGACGATGATGCCGCCGAGCGAGTTGCCATGGCCGGCCAGGAACTTGGTCAGCGAGTGGACGACGATGTCGGCGCCGTGCTCGATCGGTCGGCAGAGGTAAGGCGTCGCCAGCGTGTTGTCGACGATGAGCGGTACGCCGGCCCGCTTCGCCACGTGGGCGACCGCGCCGATGTCGGTGACGATGCCGCCGGGGTTGGCAACCGATTCGATGAAGATAGCCTTGGTGCGCGGCGTCACCGCCCTCTCGAAAGAGGCGGGGTCGGCCGGGTCGGCCCAGACGACGTTCCAGCCGAAGTTCTTGAAGGCGTTGGCGAACTGATTGATCGAGCCGCCATAGAGCTTTCGGGAGGCGATGAACTCGTCGCCTGGCTGCAGCAGCGTGTGGAAGACGAGAAGTTGCGCGGCATGGCCTGAGGCCACGGCGAGCGCCGCCACGCCGCCTTCGAGGGCCGTCACGCGCTCTTCGAGCACCGCCTGAGTCGGGTTGGTGAGGCGGCCATAGATATTGCCGAAAGCCTCAAGGCCGAACAGCTTGGCCGCCTGATCGACATCTTCGAAGACGTAGGACGCCGTCTGGTAGATGGGCGTGATGCGGGCGCCGGTGGTCGGGTCCGGAGAGGCGCCGGCATGAATGGCGAGCGTCGCAAATCCGGGGGTCTGTTCGGTCATCTGTCTCTCCCTCAGCGCCTCTGGCGCTTTCGCCGACCCGACTGAAACATCAGGTTGAGATCAGACTGAGTCTGCCTGATCGGCGGAGCGTTGGTCGGCATTTTGGCCGACACCCTAATCCTTGGACCGGCGGAGAGACAAGGCCGGTGTCAGCCCTGGCGTCCGCCTCCGGCGAACCGGCCGGCGGCCAGTGCCGCAACCGCCAGGAGCGCACAGAGGAGGACGCCGATCAGCGAGGGGTGAGGCCGGCCGACAATGGCGGCGAGGAGGGCGAGCGGCGGTACGTCGTTTGTGAGGCGCGCCGCGCCGCTCCGGACGGCCGCCGGATCGCCCAGCCAGAAGCGCTCGAGGAAGTAGAGGCGGGCCTCGCCGATCGGACGACCACCGAATTCCATGCCGACAAGATGCCGCAGGCCGTCCGGTCCGTCGCCAAAGGCGCAGCGAAGCCGGCCGGGCCGGCTGTCGACGGTGTCATTCACCCGGTAACCGATCTCGAATACACCCGGCAAGTCGTGTGGGCGCGCGAGGCTGCCGACGACGAGGTCGCCGGTTTCCTCAACGGCGGGCAGGGCATCCAGGCAGACACGGGCGTCGCGATAGCCTTCCGCCAGTGACCAAGCCTCGGCCGTGACAACCGCCGCAACGGCCGCCGCCGCCGCTATCTTGAGGAGACGGGCGGGCCGCACGTCAGCCCTTCAGCTTGCGGGCGACGTCGCGGGCGAAATAGGTGAGGATGCCGTCGGCGCCGGCCCGCTTGAAGGCCAGCAAGCTCTCCATCATCGCCCGCTCGCCGTCCAGCCAGCCGTTGCGCGTCGCCGCCATGATCATCGCGTACTCGCCGCTGACCTGATAGGCGAAAGTCGGCACCTGGAATTCGTCCTTGAGGCGACGCAGGATGTCGAGATAGGGCATGCCTGGCTTGACCATGATCATGTCGGCGCCCTCGGCGAGGTCGAGCTCGGCCTCATGGATCGCCTCATCGGAATTGCCGGGGTCCATCTGGTAGGTGCGCTTGTCGCCACGCAACGTCTTGCTGGTGCCGATGGCGTCGCGGAACGGGCCGTAGAAGGCCGAGGCGTACTTGGCCGAATAGGCCATGATGTGCACGTGCTCGAAGCCGGCGTCGTCGAGCGCCGCGCGGATGGCGCCGACGCGGCCGTCCATCATGTCCGAGGGGCCGATGATGTCGGCGCCGGCCCGCGCCTGATTGAGGGCCTGCTCGCAGAGCACGGCCACCGTCTCGTCGTTCAGGATGACGTCGCCCTCAAGGAGGCCGTCGTGGCCGTGGCTGGTGTAGGGGTCGAGCGCCACGTCGGTCATCAGGCCGAGGTTGGGAACGGCCGTCTTGATGGCCCTGAGCGCCCGGCAGATGAGATTGTCCGGCGCCAGCGCCTCGCTGCCGTTTTCGTCGCGCTTTGTCGGGTCGGTGTAGGGAAACAGCGCAATGGCCGGGATGCCGAGGGCGGCCGCCTCGGCGGCGTCGCGCACCGCTTCGTCGACCGACAGACGCTCGACGCCGGGCATGGAGGCAATCGGCGTGCGCTGGCCGACGCCGTCGATGACGAAGATCGGCCAGATGAGATCGTCGACCGTGAGGCGAGTTTCGCGAACCAGGCGGCGCGACCAGTCGGTCTGGCGCAAACGGCGCATGCGACGGCCGTTGAGGATGGCGCGCATGTCGGGCGCGGAGGAGCCTCGGGAAAAGGGATCGTTCACGGTCATGATGAGGAGTCCTGCCAGCGGAAAGCGGAGCCGCTTTAGCACGGCTCCACCACCGGCTCTATACGCCGCTGGTGATTTGATCGATACTCAAGCGTTCAAAAAAGGCAGCGGAAGAGAGCATCGGATGAGTGGCAACGGCGACATGCGGCGTTCCGGAGAGTTCGACACCGGCCTCTGGAGTCGGTTCGACGCTCGTCTGACGCTGGTGATCTACGTCCGTTTGCTGTCGACGGTCTTCCTCGTCGCCGGTCTTTTGCGCTGGGCGACCATTCTCGGCTTCGGTATTCCGGGGGGCGATTTTCTGGCGCTGTCGTCGCCGGTGATCGTGGCGACACTGTTCTTTGCCGTTGCCGATCTCGTCGCGGCGGTTGGCCTCTGGCTGCTCGCCTCATGGGGCACGGTGGTGTGGATGATCAGCGCGCTGACCGAGACGGCGCTGTACAGCGCCTACAATCCGCAGTTCGGCCACAACTACCCGCTGATGGTCTTCCACATCGGAACTGTGGCGCTCTACGCTGTGCTCTCGGCTTATTACGAGCGAACGCGCGATCGTCTGTGACGGTCAACAAAGAGTTATTGCGTAAAATTTGGCAATTCGTCTCAACCGACATTCCTGCTCGGAGTCGGGATGATGAAAACTAGGTCGAATTTAGCGGAATCTCGCTGAAATTGCTGGGGCGGCTCGTCTTTTGACGGCGTAAAGCCCTGCTTTACCAAAGCGAAGACTCGGGTGGGTTTGGAAACGCGTTAAACCAATATTCAGCTTGCCCCTTAAGCCGATTTTCAAAGCTGTGGGCTACTGTCGTGATCAAGGCGGACAAAGAGCCGCACCAAAAAAGTACGACAGAGAGGCTTTCCACCATGGCCAACGCCAAGCGCGCCTACGATCTTTACGCCACCGAGCCCGAGGAGGAGCAGGGGCTCCAGCCGCTGTATCTCGAGGCACTTCGCCTCGTCGAGCGTCTGCATCGCCGTCTCCTCGACGTTATCAAGGACGAATTTGACCGCTCGGGTCGCACCGACGTCAATGCCGTCCAGGCGCTTTTGTTGTTCAACATCGGCGACAGCGAGCTGACGGCCGGCGAACTCAGGACGCGCGGTTACTATCTCGGTTCCAACGTCTCCTACAATCTCAAGAAGCTGGTGGAGATGGGCTACATCCATCATCAGCGCTCGCGGATGGATCGTCGTTCGGTGCGCGTCAAGCTGACGGAGAAAGGCCAGACGATTGCTGACATCGTCGGCAAGCTCTACAATCGCCACATCATTTCGATCGAGACGGTCGGCGGTATCAACCGCGACGACTTCAAGGTGCTCAACAAGTCGCTGCAGCGGTTGGAGCGCTTCTGGACCGACCAGATCCTTTACCGGCTCTGATAGCGTCGTTCTGCTTGGTCATTGTTCGAAAAAAGCGGCTACCGTCCTCAAACGGTGGCCGCTTTGCTATGAGCGAACAAGTGTCGCCCTGTCGTTCCGGGAAAATAAGGGCGCGGAAGATCGATGAAACCGTGGCCCGTCTCGATACCGACCGATCCACTGTCAAAACTGACAGCGCATTATCAATTCGTCCAGTATCCGCAGAAAAATCACATTGGGGTGAACGCCAATACACTGCTTTTTCTGGCTTGTTAACCATTTGTAAATACTTTGCTGTCAAATGTTAATTGTATCGAGCATGTCGGTTGGAATGCTTCCTCCCCTTTCCCAACACCGGATGTCTCGACCGTCTCAACTCCTCCCGAGACGCGCAACTTGGCCCCGAGCGCCCTCATTGCGCTCGGGGTTTTTCCCGTTTCGCGCGTTGCCATGCCGTTTGATCGGGTCTGGCCTGCACTGTCGGCAGGGGTGTTCATAGTCCTCGATTTCGCCATGAATTGGCGCTACACGGCGAACCACTGGCGCTGTGATGCGAGTCCGTCGCAGGCGCCGCATTCGTGCGGGAATCCGTAGCGAGGGCTCCGTTGGCCGAGGTCCTTTTCATTGGACTGAGGTTTGGCTGCCTTTGCTCGACGTCCCGGCGTTCGAACGGTTCGATCTGGAGTGCGGTCGTGAAGGGAACATTTTTGTCGATGGCGGCAAGTCGCCGCGGCGTGCTCAAGGCTGGCATCGCCGGAATGACGGCACTGGCGGCTTCTGCCTCGAAAGCCCAGACGCTGATGGCCCAGACGGAATGGACAGAAGGTTTCGATACGTCCGGTCCCGCCGACCTCACGGCGCAGTCGGCCCGGCCGTCGATCTCCGGCCAGTCGGGGTTTTATACCGAGCAGGCGATCTCCCAGTATTCCTCCATCGCCACGCAGGGTGGCTGGCCGCAGGTTCCGGCCGGCGGCACGCTCAGGGTCGGCATGGAAAGCCCGGTCGTGGCCGCGTTGCGGCAGCGGCTGATGATCACCGGCGATCTCGACCAGACCGCTGGTGTGTCCACTGCCTATGACAGCTTCGTCGACGGCGCCGTCCGCCGCTTCCAGGCCCGCCATGGCATCATCGCCACCGGCGTGGTCGATGACGCGACCCTGCGCCAGCTCAATGTGCCGGTCGAGACGCGCATCCAGCAGCTTCAGCTCAATCTCGTCCGCCTGCAGACGCTGCCCAACCCGCTCGGTGGTAGCAGCGACCGCTTTGTGATGGTCAATGTGCCCGGTGCCGAGATCGAGACCGTTGAGGGCGACACCGTTCACTCGCGCCATCGCGGCGTGGTCGGCAAGATCGACCGCCAGACGCCGCTTCTCAACTCCAAGATCACCATTATCCGCTTCTTCCCCTACTGGACGGTTCCCAAGAGCATCATCCTCAAGGATCTGATCCCGCAGATGCAGAAAGATGCGGCCTATCTCGACCGGCAGAAGATCCATACGTTCGACCCGCGCTCGGGTACCGAGGTGCCCTGGCAGTCGATCGACTGGAAAACCGACCAGGCGGTCAACTACATGTTCCGCCAGGAGCCCGGTGACCTCAACTCCATGGGGACGGTGAAGATCGACTTCCCATCGCCGGAAGGCGTTTACATGCACGACACGCCCAGCAAGGGTCTGTTCGGCGGCAACGATCGCTTCCATTCTTCAGGCTGCATTCGTGTTCAGAACGTCCGTGAATACGTCTACTGGATTCTGAAGAACACGCCCGATTGGCCGAAGGATCGCATCACCGAGGCGCTGACGTCTGGTGAGCGCATCGACGCGCCGGTGGCCGATCCGGTGCCGCTCTACTTCCAGTACATCACCGCTTGGGCGACGCCGAACAACACCGTCGAGTTCCGCGATGACATCTATCAGCGCGACGGCCTCGGCGTGCCGATGTCGCCGGAGGCGGAGAGCCAGGCGCAGGCCGGCTGAATTCCGTTGCCTTTCATGCTAGCTTCAGCCCGTCCGGCGCATCCGGGCGGGCTTTTTTGTGGTGCTGCATGATGGGAAACGCGGGAGCGCGCGAGATCTATTTCGAGTTTGTCGCCCTCGGCAATTCCGTGCGCGTTTCGGCCATCTGTTCGGTCACCGGTGTCGAGGTGCAGGTGATTGGACCGGCCAACGCCGCCCGTCGTGATCTTGAGCAACTGGCGCTCCGGAAGCTCGAGCGACGACTTGCCGAGACCGAAGCACCGCCGCTACCCGCTGCTGGCCGGGGAGGGTTCACGATCTAGATGCTGCGGAACGACCTCGCTGAAACCCTCGCCTATCTGGACCATCTCACCGAGCGGGCGCACGTCGTGCCGATCTTGTTCGGCACCGCCGTTCTCGAACTTCTGGGCCTCGGCGATTTCCGCGCCGCCGATCTCGATGCGATCGTCGACATCGAGGGGGCAAGGGCGCTCGCCGCCGCAGCCGGTGTCGACCCTGGAAAGGAGAGCGGCAACGACAGGTTCCGGTCGCAGCTGCATCTTCATCTCGACGGAGCGCCACTCGTCATCGACGTAATGGCTGACATGAGTATCGGCACACCCGGCGGCTGGACGCTCTATAAGGTGCGGGAGACGGTTGAGATCGAAGTGAACGGTCGAAGGTTTCTCGCCGCATCACTTGCCGACCTCAGGCGATTCTACCGTCTCGCGGACCGTGACAAGGACCGCGCGAAGATCGCCGCTCTCGAGGCCGCTTCCGCCTGAAAGGCCTCGCCTATTCGATTTAGGCTGGTCTGCCGGTCACCCGGCGGCCGGTCCTCAGGTTGATGGCACCCCCCCGCTCATGGTAAGCGACGGCCGTCACGGGCGCGCGTGGCGCCGGGGCATCTCGTCCCGGTCAGTCCGGCCCAAGAAACGTCCCTTGACGGAACGGAAACCCAAATGTCCAACACGACCAGCGCAGAGCTTGCCAATTTTTTCCATCGCTCCCTCGCCGAGGCCGATCCTGCGATCGCCTCCGCCGTGGCGAAGGAGCTCGGTCGTCAGCAGCATGAAATCGAACTGATCGCTTCGATATCGCCGAGAATCTGGCCATCGAGCGTGCCAACGCGCTGTTCGGCAGCGCGTTCGCCAACGTGCAGCCCAACTCGGGCAGCCAGGCCAACCAGGCTGTCTTCATGGCGCTGGCGCAGCCGGGCGACACCGTGCTCGGGCTCGATCTCGCCTCGGGCGGACATCTGACGCACGGCGCCAAGCCCAACATGTCGGGCAAGTGGTTCAACGCGATCACCTATGGTGTGCGCGCCCAGGACCACCGCATCGACATGGACCAGTTGGCGGCTCTGGCCAAGGAGCACAAGCCGAAGATCATCATCGCCGGCGGCTCGGCCTATAGCCGCGTCTGGGATTTCGCCGCCTTCCGCGCCATCGCCGATGAGGTGGGGGCCTACCTGATGGTGGACATGGCCCATTTTGCCGGTCTCGTGGCGGCCGACGAGCATCCCTCGCCGTTCCCGCACGCGCATGTCGTCACCACCACCACCCACAAGACGCTGCGTGGACCGCGCGGCGGCATGGTGCTGACCAACGATGAGGGCATCGCCAAGAAGATCAACTCGGCGGTGTTCCCCGGCCTGCAGGGCGGCCCGCTGATGCACGTCATCGCCGGCAAGGCGGTGGCGCTGCTTGAGGCGGCGCAGCCGGCCTACAAGACGTACATCAAGGCGGTGGTGGAGAACGCCCGCGTGCTGTCGGACGAGTTGAAGCGCGGCGGCGTCGACATCGTCTCCGGCGGCACCGACAACCACCTGATGCTGGTTGATCTCCGTCCGAAGGGTCTGACCGGCAAGCTGGTCGAAGCCGCGCTCGGCCGGGCCGACATCACCTGCAACAAGAACGGCGTGCCGTTCGATCCGGAGAAGCCGACCATCACCTCCGGTATCCGCCTCGGCTCGCCGGCCGCCACCTCGCGTGGTTTCGGCGCCGGCGAGTTCAAGGAGATCGCCAACCTGATCCTGCAGGTGCTCGATGGCCTGAAGGTCAACGGCGAGGACAACAACGACGGCGTCGAGGCGGCGGTCAAGCGTCGCGTCAGGGCGCTGACGGACGCCTTCCCGATCTACGGCTGATCCGGGCTGCACACCGAATGCCAACCGCCGCCGCGTGGGGGAGACCTCGCGCGGCGGTTTCGCGTTGGAGGAGGGACTTCTCGCCGTCGTCTGCTATAGTTGCGCCGAGAGGGTCGCCCCGTGATGAAACGCCGGCATCTGCTGATCGCTTCAGCCGCCTTTGTGATTTGTGCCGTGGTGGCCGGCGCGGTTGCTACGGTGCAGTTCCGCGCCCTCGTCGACGCGACGCCGCCGGTCGATCTCTTCGCTCCCACCTCGCAGGTGGTGACCGCCCGCAACGGCGACATCTTGCGCGCCTACACGGTGAGCGACGGGCTCTGGCGATTGCCCGTCGATCCGGGCCGGGTCGATCCCGCCTATGTGAGGCTGCTTCTGGCCACCGAGGACCGGCGTTTCCGCGAGCACGATGGCGTCGATCCGAAGGCGATTCTCCGCGCCGGCTGGCAGCTGCTGACCCACGGCCGCATCGTGTCCGGCGGATCGACGCTGACCATGCAGGTGGTGCGGCTTTCCGAGCGCCTGCACACCCGCTCGCCGAGCGGCAAGTTCGGTCAGATCGTCAAGGCGCTGGCGCTGGAGCGGTTTGCCAGCAAGGACGACATCCTCGCCGCCTACCTCAGTCTCGCGCCCTTCGGCGGCAATCTCGAAGGCGTACGCTCGGCGTCACTCGCCTGGTTCGGCAAAGAGCCGGCGCACCTGACGCCGGCCGAAGCGGCCTTCCTCGTTGCCCTGCCGCAGGCGCCGGAAGCCCGTCGGCCCGACCGCGATCCCGCCGCCGCCAAGGCCGCGCGGGACAGACTCCTGATGCGAGCCGTCGATCATGGCGCTCTGTCGCGGGCCGACGCCGAGGCGGCGATCGCCGAGCCGGTGCCGACCCGGCGGCGCGATTTCCCGCTGCTCGCTCCGCATGCCGCCGACCGGGCGGTGGCGGCGGCTCCAAAGGACGGCGAGATCCGGCTGACGATTGACGGAAAGCTGCAGGCGTCGCTCGAAGGCTTGGCCGCCGAGCGGGCGAGCGCCATCGGACCAAACGTTTCCGTGGCCATCATGGTGGCCGAGGAGGCGAGCGGCGACGTGCTGGCGTCGGTCGGGTCGGCGGGGTTGTTCGACACACGGCGGGCCGGCTCCATCGACATGACAAGGGCCGTCCGCTCGCCCGGCTCGACGCTGAAGCCGTTCATCTACGGTCTCGCCTTCGAGGCGGGCATTGCCCACCCGGAGACGCTGGTGGAAGATCGGCCGACCACGTTCGCCGGCTACACGCCCAACAACTTCGACAAGACCTTTCGCGGTACGGTGACGGTGCGACAGGCGCTGGCCGACAGCCTCAACGTGCCGGCCATCCAGACGTTGGAACTGGTGGGACCGGCGCGGCTCGTGACGCGCTTCCGGCGGGGCGGCGTCGAGGCGAAGCTGCCGGACATGGCGCCGGCCAACCTGGCGGTTGGCCTCGGCGGCGTCGGGCTGACGCTGAACGACCTGACGACGCTTTATATGGCGCTGGCCCGCGGCGGCCGGCCGATCGCCCTGCGTGAGCGGCTTGACGCCGTGGGTGCCGCCGAACCGCCGAAGCCGCTGATGGACGAGCGGGCGGCGGCCTATGTCACCGACATTCTGGCTGGCCCGCTGGGCGCTGCCAAGGGCGACGTGCGCGTCGCCATCAAGACCGGAACCTCCTATGGCTACCGCGATGCCTGGGCGATGGGCTACGACGGCCGCTACGTGGTCGGCGTCTGGGTTGGGCGACCGGATGGGGCGCCGCTGCCTGGCCTGATGGGCGTTGACGTCGCCGTCCCCATCCTTGCCGATGCCTTTGTCCGGGCGGGCGGGACCACCCGACTGCCGTTGGAGCCGCCGGGCCTCATCAAGGCGTCCAACGCCGAGCTGCCGCCGCCGCTCCAACGACTGCGTGGTGCACGGGCGGCTGTGGCTGCGAGGGACGCCGGGCCGGAGATCGCCTATCCGCCGGCCGGTGCGCGCGTCGATCTCGGCTTCCGCGTCGGGGCGCCGCAGCCGCTTGCCCTCAAAGTCAGGAATGGCAAAGGGCCGTTTACCTGGCTCGCCGACGGCGCTCCGGTGGCGCGAGAGCCATGGGCGCGGCAGTTCAGCTATTTCCCGAAGGGGGCAGGCTTTGTGACGCTGTCGGTGATCGACGGCGAGGGCAGGGCCGACAGGGTGACCGTTTTCGTGGAATGACGGTGACGGGTCGGCGGCGGCGCTTGCCTTTTGGCGGGCGGAAGGGCATGCCCGTCTCCCGGCAGTTCACAGAAGGCGAAGGTGGCAATGACCAGGAAGGAACGGGTGGCGCTGGTGTCGCTGATCGCCAGCCTCAGCCTCACGGTTGCCAAGCTGGCTATCGGCCTGATGATCGGTTCGCTGGCGCTCATCACCGACGCGCTGCATTCGGGCACCGACGCCATCGCCACGCTGGTCACCTTCCTGGCGGTGCGCTTCGCCGACCGGCCAGCTGACGACGACCATCCCTACGGCCACGGCAAATTCGAGGACCTCGCCGCGCTCGGCGAGGGAATGCTGTTGCTGGTGCTGGCGGGCGGCGTCGCCATGGAGGCCTGGAACCGCTTCATCGAGGCTGCGCCGCCGCCGTCGGTCAATGCCATCGCCTTTGCCGTGCTGGGCGTGGAGATCGTCATCAACGTCTGGCGCGCCCGGGCGCTCCACAAGGCGGCGGTGGAGACCGGCAGCCGGGCGCTCGCCGCCGATGCCCAGCACTTCCTGTCCGACGTTGCCTCTTCGGTCATCGTCATCGTCGGCTTCATCGCCACGATCTTCGGGGCCGACTGGGCCGATCCGGTGACGGCGGTGGCCATCGCCGTGTTCCTCAGCTGGATTGGCCTGCGGATGATTCGCCGGACCGCCGACCAATTGACCGACCGGGTGTCGCCGAACATTGCGCGCACCCTCGGCCGGCTCCTCGAGGACCTGCCTGGCGTCGTCGCGATCGACCAACTCCGGGTACGCACCGTTGGCCCTCGGCATTTCGTCGACATATCGGCGGGCGTGCCGCGCACGTTCAGTTTTGATGAGACGGCGGCCGTCAAGCGGGCGATGGTCGCGACGATTTCGGCTGAGATCGCCGACGTCGAGGCGACAGTCAGCCTTCGGCCGGTGCCGATCAACGACGAAAGCCTCAGGGAACAGGTCTTCCTTGCCGCCTCGCGCGAGCGCATTCCCGTCCATCACATCACCATTCAGCATCTCGGCGACCGTTTGTCGGTGTCGCTCGACTGCGAGGTCGATGGAGCCATGCCGCTTGGGGAGGCGCACGAGGTGGCGAGCCGCCTTGAGGCGGCCATCCGCGCCGAGATCGGCGCCGAGATCGAGGTGGAAACCCATCTCGAGCCGCTCTTCCCCGACCTTATCCCCGGCGAGCGGCTGCCGGACGATCGGGTGGCGGCCTATGCCGCCGCCCTTCGGGCGGCGGCGGAGCGGTCCGGGGTCAGCGACATTCACAATGTCCGCGCCAGCGAGATGAGCGAGGGCGTGTTCGTCGCCTTCCACTGCCGATTTCCGTCGGCGCTTCCTGCGGCCGAGGTGCATCGCCGCGCCGACGCGGTGGAGCGGGCGGCGCGCGCCGCCTTCCCGGAAATCCGCCGCATCGTCAGCCATCCGGAGCCGATACGGCAGTGACGGGCTTTTGGGGTGCTCGTCGATCGGCGGGCGCTAGCCCCGAAAAGGCGCCGTCACGCCACGCCGATGCGCAACAGGTCGAGGGTGTGCAGGACGCCGAGCGGCTTGTCGTTTTCGACCACGAACAGCACGGAAATCTTGCGGTTCTGCAGGAGGTCGAGCGCCTCGGCGGCAAAGATCTGCGGCGCGACGGTGACCGGCTTGCGCGTCATGACGGCGGTGACCGGCGTTTCCAGCTTGGCGGCGCTCAGCTGCGGGCCGAGGTCGGAATGCACGAAGCGGCGGAGGTCGCCGTCGGTGACGACGCCGACCAGCCGGCGATCGCCGTCGATGACGCCGACAACGCCAAAACCGCCGGAGCTGATCGCCAGGATGGCGTCGGTCATCCGGCTGTCGTCGCCGATCAGCGGCAGTCGTTCGGTGTGCATGATTTCCGAGACGCGCCGGAGCTGCGAGCCGAGCTTGCCGCCCGGATGGAAGATGTGGAAGTCGGTTTCCGAAAAGCCCTTCCTCACCATGACGCCCATGGCGATGGCGTCGCCGATGGCCAGCTGCAGCACCGTCGATGTCGTCGGAGCGAGGTTGTGGGGACAGGCTTCCCGCACTCTTGGCAGAATGAGTGCCGCGTCGGCGGCAGCGGCCAGCGTCGATTCGGCGCCAGCGGTCAGGGCGATCACCGGCACGTTGAAGCGCTTGGCGAAGGCCAGCACCACCACGAGCTCGGTGGTCTCGCCCGACCAGGACAGCGCCAGGATGACGTCGGTGCTATCGACCATGCCGAGGTCGCCATGGCCGGCCTCGGTGGGGTGAACGTAGTAGGCGGCGGTGCCGGTTGAAGAGAAGGTGGCGGCGAGCTTGCGGGCGATATGGCCGCTCTTGCCAATGCCGGTGACGATGAGCCGGCCCTTGCCCTCGGCAATGATGCCGATGGCCTTGTCGATGGCGCTGCCGAGCGGTCCCTCGAGCGCGGCCTCCTCCAGGGCGGTGATGCCCGTCCGAGTGATTTCAATGGCGTGTAGCGCCGCCGCGAGGGCGGGCTTGGGAAGCTGACTGTCCGTCATGTCGGCATGGACCTGCGATTGTTGATTGGGCGCCTTGTTAGTTTATTGCCGCCAGATGTAAAGCGGGCCTTGTGGCGGTAGCTGGACAAAATGGGTGAAAATCCGCTTTTGCACATGGCTTTCGTCAAGAAGCCGCAATCGTGATAGACGGCTCAGGGCACAATGGAGAGCGGCGATGGTGGAACTGTCGGTTGGTCAGGCTGGGGCTGGCGCAAAGCCGATGGCGATGAAAGACGTCTACGCCGAGGGGCGCGGGCGGCGGCTCGCCGGCCTCGTGCTGGTGGCGATTGCCACACTGTTCTCGCTCGGTACCTTTGCGCTGATCTCCAATCTCCTGCCGGTGCCGCCGACCACCGATCTCATCCGCGGCGCGCTGGTGATCGACGGCCTGTTGCTCTTCGCCATCGTCTTCATGGTTGGCCAAGAGGTGTGGAAGCTCGGCCGAGCCTGGATAGAGGGCAGGGCGGCGGCTCGGCTGCACCTGCGCGTGGTGGCGTTGTTCGCTTTCATCGCCGCGCTGCCGGCGGTGATGGTGGCGGTGGCCTTCACCGTCTCACTCAACCAGGGCTTCGACCATTGGTTCGAATCGCGGACGCGCCAGGTGGTCGACAATGTGCTGACGGTGGCGAGCGCCTACATGCAAGAGCATGCCCGCGTGCTTCGCGCCGACCTCATCAGCATCGCCACGTCGCTCGATGCGGCAAAATCGCTCTACGACTACGAGCCGACCCGGTTCGACAACCTGATGCGGCTTCAGGCCTCCCTGCACGGCCTGCAGAGCGCCTACCTGCTCGACAAGAACGCCAATATCATCCTGCGCACCGACATCGACCCGAACGTCAAGACGGTCATGCCGCCGGTGGCGGCGATCAACGAGGCTCGCAAGGAGACGGCGGTGCTCCTGCAGCCTGGGCAGTCCAATCAGGTCGGTGGCCTCCTGAAGCTCAGGACCTATGACGAGACCTATCTCTACATTGTCCGTCTGCTCGACAAGCAGGTGCTGGACAACCTGAAGCTCGCCCGCGATAGCGCCATGGAATATCGCGAACTCGAGAACAACCGGTCCGACGTTCAGATGGGCTTCGCCATGATCTTCGGCGGCATGTCGATCGTCTTCCTGCTTGGTGCCATGTGGGTCGGCCTGTCGTTCGCCAATTACCTCGTGGCGCCCATCCGTCACCTGATCAACGCCGCTGATCGGGTGGCGCATGGCGACCTGTCCGCCGCCGTGCCGGTGGGCGTCACCTCGGACGACATTTCCAGCCTTGGTGCCTCCTTCAACAAGATGACGGTGGAGTTGAGGAGCCAGCGACAGGAGCTGATCTCGGCATCCGACGAGGCAGAGCGGCGGAGCCGCTTCACCGAGGCCGTGCTATCGGGCGTTTCGGCTGGTGTTGTCGGCATTTCCAACGATGGTCACGTTACCATCGCCAACGCCTCGGCCCTGGACCTGCTTGGCGTCGAACTGTTCGGCTTCGTTGGCCGCCTGCTGGTCGACGAGGTGCCGGAGCTGGCCCACCTCCTGTCGGCAGCCCTGCGCGACGAAGATGAGGGACGGGCGCATCAGGCGACCATTACGCTGGCACGCGGCGGCCGCAAGAGCACGGTGTCGGTCAAGGTGACGCCCGACCGGTCTCTCGACCGCGAGCACGGTTATGTGGTGACCCTCGACGACATCTCCGAGCTGGTGTCGGCGCAACGCACGTCAGCCTGGGCCGACGTCGCTCGCCGCATCGCCCATGAGATCAAGAACCCGCTGACGCCGATCCAGCTCAGCGCCGAGCGCATCCGACGGCGGTTCGGCAAGCTGGTGGCCGACGACGACCGGCGGGTGTTCGATCAGTGCGTCGACACCATCATCCGGCAGGTGGGAGACATCGGCCGCATGGTCGACGAGTTCTCGCAATTCGCGCGCATGCCCAAGCCGTCCTTCGAGGAGCGCGATCTTGGCGAGTGCGTACGCGAAGCGGTCTTCCTGCTCGGCGTCAGTCATCCGGAGATCGCTTTCGAATCGCATCTCCCCGAAACGCCGCTCAAGGGCCGTTTCGACCACCGGCTGATCAGCCAGGCGGTGGCGAACCTCGTCAAGAACGCCGTCGAGGCGATCGAGGGTCTGCCGGAGGACGACAGGACGGACGCGCGGGTCGATGTCTACGGACGTGAGGCCGGCGATTTCAACATCGTCGAGGTGGTGGATACCGGCATCGGACTGCCCACCGATGAACGCCACCGGCTGCTGGAGCCCTACATGACGACGCGTGAGAAAGGCACCGGCCTCGGCCTTGCCATCGTCCGCAAGATCGTCGAGGAGCACGGCGGCAGCATCGATCTTCTGGATTCACCGACGGTGGCCGAGGGCGGGCATGGAGCGATGGTCAGGATCAGCCTGCCGATCGATCCGAATAGAACGAGTTGATTGTCGGTCGTTTGCGGACGATAGGGCTTCAGATCGTGTGACATTTATGTTACTGCCGAAGCGGCCGGGGCATGAGAGCGGCCGCTCGGCGGCGGAACGGATACGCAGGAAACAATGGCGACCGACATTCTGATCGTTGACGACGAAGCCGACATTCGCGAGCTCGTTGCAGGCATCCTGGAGGACGAGGGCCACGGTACCCGGACGGCCGGCGACTCTGACAAGGCCTTCCAGGCGATTGCCGAGCGACGTCCGCAGATGATTTTCCTTGATATCTGGCTGCAGGGCAGCCGCATGGACGGCCTGCAGCTGCTCGACGAGATCAAGGCCGGCAATCCGGACGTGCCGGTGGTGATGATCTCCGGCCATGGCAATGTCGAGACGGCGGTGTCGGCCATCAAGCGCGGCGCCTATGACTATATCGAGAAGCCGTTCAAGGCCGATCGCCTGGTGCTGATCGCCGAAAGGGCGCTGGAATCGTCGCGCCTCAAGCGCGAGATTCGTGAGCTGCAGATCCGCTCCGATCGCCAGGAAGGCATCGTCGGCGGTTCGTCGGTGGTCAACCAACTCCGCAACACCATCGATCGCGTTGCGCCCACCAACAGCCGCGTGCTGATCTCCGGCCCGTCAGGGTCCGGCAAGGAATCGGTGGCGCGCGCCATCCATGAGCGCTCGCACCGGGCCGCTGGCCCGTTCGTGGTGTTGAACGCTTCGGCCTTCTCGCCCGACCGCATGGAAATCGAACTGTTCGGCAGCGAGTCCGACGACGACGGCAAGCGTAAGGTCGGCGCGCTCGAGGAGGCGCACGGCGGCACGCTCTATCTCGACGAGATCGGCGACATGCCGCGCGAGATGCAGAACCGCATGGTGCGCGTCCTTGTCGACCAGGCCTTCGAGCGGGTGGGCGGCACCCAGAAGGTGCACGTCGACGTGCGTTACGTTTCCTCGACCGCCCGTGATCTTGAGCGCGAGATCGCCGAGGGCCACTTCCGCGAGGACCTGTTCCACCGCCTCGCCGTCGTGCCGGTGCGTGTGCCGGGTCTGTCGGAGCGACGCGAGGACATTCCTTTCCTCATCGAACAGATGATGCACCAGATATCCAGGGCCACCGGCCTGCCTGTCCGGCGCATCGGCGAGGACGCCATGGCCGTGCTGCAATCGCACGACTGGCCGGGCAATCTCCGCCAGCTTCGCAACAACGTCGAGCGGCTGATGATCCTGACGCGCGGCGATCCGGAAGCGGTGATCACCGCCGACCTGCTGCCGTCGGAGATCGGCACCTTGCTGCCATCGCTGCCGTCCGGCTCGGGCGGCGAGCACCTGATGGCGCTGCCGCTGAGGGAAGCGCGCGAAATCTTCGAGCGGGAGTATCTGAAGGCCCAGCTCAACCGTTTCGGCGGCAATATCTCGCGCACCGCCGAGTTCGTCGGCATGGAGCGTTCGGCGCTGCATCGGAAGCTGAAGAGCCTGGCGATCGCCGGTTGAGGTGACGTCAGTCGGTGGGGTCGCCGTCGACCTGTTCGGGCAGGGAATCCTGCTCCCATTCCTCTTTGGGAATAAGCTGGCCGAGCTTGAAAGCGAAGGCCGCGATGCGGCTGAGGTCGGGCTGCGAGGCGCAACTGAACGATAGCCGATACCACCTCCCTCCGGCGTGGACGGCGGCACCCGGCGCTTCGATTGACGTTGCCGTCAGCGACGGATCGGCCGTCGCATAGGCGACGACGTGATCGGCAACGAAGCCGGCCCTCCACCGCTTCAGCTGCTCCAGTGCTTCAATGTTGCAGAGCTGGATCAGCCGTTCATCGCTGCCGAGCGAGGAGAGCGTTTCGCGGGTTTTTCGATTGCGAGGATCGTCGAGCACGGCGGCGGCAAAATACTCCGTGGCCGTGACGCGTGCGCTTGAGGACGGGCGGGCTCTTCGGACGGGTGACCGGTCGGCGGTCTCCGACGGGGCGGTGGTGGGTGGAACGGCCCCGGCATCAGGTGTCGGCCGGACCGTCGACGGAGCGGTCATCACCACCTCGATTGCCGAGAGCAGCGGCGGCGCCACGGATAGATGGCGAGGCGCTTCCAGAGCGAGGAGCGCAAGAAGCGCAGCGTGGCCGAGCACGGACAACGCCGTCGCGGGCCGCGGCCATGGCTGCACTGTCTCCCCCTCCGGATTGCCTGTCTCACCGGCATCCATCGCCGGCCTTCGTGGCGGTTTGGCGACCTGACCCGCCCGTTTCGCCGGTTGTCGACCGGACACGATGTCGTGATCGACGGGCCGAAGCGGCCGGCTGCCACCTTTGACCTATTGCGCGATTTCCGAGACTCATTTCGCAGCAGTGAAGGGCAGGCTGTTCACCCTCCTTTTACCACGTTGGTCCAGACTCGCCGCTGAGGGAACAGGACGTTTCCGCTGCCTTGCGTGAGTTTGTTGCGTATGATCACCCGCCAGTATCGCCCGTCTTGGCTCCGCCGCCTGATCCTTCCCGCCGTGACCGCCGTTTTCCTTGGCTATTTCGGCTATCACGCCGTCAATGGCGAATATGGCATGGTCGGCCGCGCCCGCTTCGAGAGCCGCACCCAGGAGCTCAACGCCGAACTGGCCCGCCTCACGGCCGAGAAGGTGGCGCTGGAAGCGCATGTCAGGCTGCTGCGCCCGTCCAGCCTCGACCAGGATATGGTCGACGAGCGAGCGCGTGTCCAGCTGTCCGTGGTCAACCCCAATGAAGTGGTGATCATGGATTTTGACAAGCTCGCGCAGGCTAAAAGCAATTGAGATGTCTTCATTTTTTCTGAATTAACTTGATTTCAGTTAATCTGATCGTCCAGCGATGCGGCTTTCGCATGATTGACATGCGGCCAAAACCTTGACTTGCTCCCGGGAAAGGGGTTCCGTCGGTTCCTCTACGGAATAATCCCGATATGGGAGGAACGATCAATGGCTGTACGACCGGCGACAGAGAAGCGCAGCCGCGCTTCGTCCGCGCCCTCCAGGACGCAGAAGTCCGGCAAGACCTCCAACCCGACCGTCAACTATCAGGTCGCCGAATTCGACAAGGACGACGAGTTCAAAGCCTACCGCGACATGCTGCTGATCCGGCGCTTCGAAGAGAAGGCCGGCCAGCTCTATGGCATGGGGCTGATCGGTGGCTTCTGTCATCTCTACATCGGCCAGGAAGCGGTGGTCATCGGCATCCAGAAGGCGCTGCGCACCGGCGAGGATCAGATTACCACCTCCTACCGTGACCATGGCCACATGCTGGCCTGCGGCATGGACCCCAAGGGTGTCATGGCCGAACTGACCGGCCGCCGCGGCGGCTATTCGCGCGGCAAGGGCGGCTCGATGCACATGTTCAGCCGCGAGAAGCAGTTCTTCGGCGGCCACGGTATCGTCGGCGCCCAGGTGCCGATCGGCGCCGGCCTGGCCTTCGCCGACAAGTATCGCGGCACGGATAATGTGTCGGTGGTCTATTTCGGCGACGGCGCCGCCAACCAGGGTCAGGTCTACGAGACCTTCAACATGGCGCAGCTGTGGAAGCTGCCGGTGATCTTCGTCATCGAGAACAACCGGTACGCCATGGGCACCTCGGTCAGCCGTTCGTCGGCGCAGACCGATTTTGCCAAGCGCGGCGAGAGCTTCAACATTCCCGGCGAGCAGGTGGACGGCATGGACGTCCGCGCCGTCAAGGCGGCGGCCGACCGGGCCGTCGAATGGGCGCGGGCCGGCAATGGCCCTTATATCCTTGAAATGCAGACCTACCGCTATCGTGGACACTCGATGTCCGACCCGGCCAAGTACCGCACCAAGGACGAAGTGCAGAAGATGCGCGACGAGCGCGATCCGATCGAGCAGGTCAGGAAGCGACTGGTCGAGAAGGGCTGGGCCAGCGAGGACGATCTCAAGGAGATCGACAAGACTGTGCGCGCCGTGGTGACGGAAGCGGCTGACTTCGCCTCCGCCGATGCCGAGCCGGATCCGTCCGAGCTTTGGACCGACATTCTTCGCTGACAGCGCCGAGAGGTTTTGAAAATGGCAATCGATATCCTGATGCCGGCGCTGTCGCCGACCATGGAAGAAGGCACGCTCACCAAATGGCTGAAGAAGGTGGGCGATACCGTGAAGTCCGGCGATGTGATCGCCGAGATCGAGACCGATAAGGCGACCATGGAGATCGAAGCCGTCGACGAGGGCAAGCTCCTCGAAATCCTGGTCGCCGATGGCACCGAGGGTGTGAAGGTCAACGCGGTGATTGCCCGCGTCGGCGAGGAAGGCGAAACGGTTGCCGCGAAACCGGAAGCGGGCGAAGCGCCGAAGCCGGCTGCTCAAGCGGCCCCTGCCGAAAAGTCGCAGCCGATGGCACAGGCCTCAAGCACGGTGCCGGCGGCACCTGCCGTCAAGGCGGAAGCCGATCCCGATATCCCCTCGGGCACGCAGTTCGAGAGCAAGACGGTGCGCGAGGCGCTGCGCGAGGCGATGGCCGAGGAGATGCGGCGCGACGGCGACGTGTTCCTGATGGGTGAGGAGGTCGCCGAGTATCAGGGCGCCTACAAGATCTCGCAGGGGCTGCTGGACGAGTTCGGCGCTAGGCGCGTCATCGATACGCCGATCACCGAGCACGGCTTTGCCGGCATCGGTGTTGGTGCCGCCTTTGCCGGTCTGAAGCCGATCGTCGAGTTCATGACCTTCAATTTCGCCATGCAGGCGATCGACCAGATCATCAACTCGGCAGCCAAGACGCTGTACATGTCCGGCGGCCAGATGGGTTGCCCGATCGTCTTCCGCGGCCCCAACGGCGCCGCCGCCCGCGTCGGCGCCCAGCACAGCCAGGACTATTCCGCCTGGTATGGCATGATCCCCGGCCTCAAGGTGGTGATGCCGTATTCAGCCGCCGACGCCAAGGGCCTGCTCAAGGCGGCGATCCGCGATCCCAACCCGGTAATCTTCCTTGAGAACGAGGTGCTCTACGGCCATCATTTCGATGTGCCGAAGCTCGACGACTACGTGCTGCCGATCGGCAAGGCGCGCATCCACAAGGCCGGCAAGGACGTCACCATCGTCTCCTTCGGCATGGGCATGTCCTATGCGATCAAGGCGGCGGAAGAGCTGGCCGGCCTCGGCATCGACGCCGAGGTGATCGACCTCAGGACCATCCGTCCGATGGACGTCGAGACGGTGGTCAACTCGGTCAAGAAGACCGGCCGCTGCGTGACCGTCGAGGAAGGCTGGCCGCAGGGTTCGGTGGGCTCCGAACTCGCCTACCAGATCCAGGCCAATGTCTTCGATTATCTCGACGCGCCGGTTGGCCGGGTCACCGGCAAGGACGTGCCGATGCCCTACGCGGCCAACCTCGAGAAGCTCGCCCTGCCGACCATAGGCGACGTGATCGAGGCCGTGCGCGCCGTCACCTATCGCTGAGGAGAGATAAAATGCCGATCAAGATCCTGATGCCGGCGCTCTCTCCCACCATGGAGACGGGCAACCTGACCAAGTGGAACGTCAAGGTGGGCGATGCCGTGAAATCCGGCACGGTGCTCGCCGAGATCGAGACCGACAAGGCGACCATGGAGGTCGAGGCGGTCGACGAGGGTATCGTCGCCAAGCTGGTGGTGGCTGAGGGCGCGGCCGACGTGCCGGTCAACGCGGTGATCGCCATCCTTGCTGAAGAGGGCGAGGATGTCGCCGCTGCCGCGGCAACCGCCGAGGGGGCGGCTCCGGTTGAGGCCAAGGCGGAAACGCCGAAAGCCGAAGTTCAGACACCGGAAGCGCCCAAGGCAGAGGTTCCCAAGCAAGAGGCTCCGAAGGCGGTAGCCGCCACGGCGGCAGAGGGCGTGCGCGTCTTCGCTTCGCCGCTGGCGCGTCGGGTCGCCAAGGAGAAGGGGCTCGACCTCAAGTCCGTCAAGGGCTCGGGGCCGAAGGGTCGCATCATTCTGCGCGATGTCGAAGCGGTCGAGGCCGCGCCGAAGCCGGTGGCTCCGCAGGCATCAGCCCCGGCCGCTGCACCGGCCCCGAAACCGGCCGGTGCCAGCGACGAGATGACGCTGAAGCTGTTCGATCCCAACAGCTACGAGCTGATCCCGCACGACGGCATGCGCAAGACCATCGCCCGCCGCCTCACTGAGTCCAAGCAGACGGTGCCGCACTTCTACGTCACCGTCGACGTCGAGCTCGACGCGCTGCTCGCCCTGCGCAAGGACATCAACGATGCGGCGCCGACCAGCGATGGCAAGCCGGCCTACAAGGTGTCGGTCAACGACATGGTGATCAAGGCCTATGCGCTGGCGCTGAAGGCGGTGCCGGACGCCCATGTCTCGTGGACCGACGGCGGCATGCTGAAGCATCGCCACGCTGACGTCGGTGTCGCCGTGTCGATCCCCGGCGGCCTGATCACGCCGATCGTCCGCAAGGCCGACGAGAAGAGCCTGTCCACCATCTCCAACGAGGTGAAGGATCTGGCTCGCCGCGCCAAGGATCGCAAGCTGAAGCCGGAAGAATACCAGGGCGGCACCACCTCGGTGTCCAACCTCGGCATGTTCGGCGTCAAGGACTTTGCGGCCGTCATCAACCCGCCGCATGCCACCATCCTGGCGGTGGGGGCCGGAGAGCAGCGGGCGGTGGTGAAGAACGGCGCGCTTGCCGTCGCCACCGTGATGAGCGTCACGCTCTCCACCGATCACCGCGCCGTCGATGGCGCGCTCGGTGCGGAACTGCTCAGGGCGTTCAGGGGCTTCATCGAGAAGCCGATGTCGATGCTGGTGTGACGGAGTTCTTCCGTCGTCCGTTTCGGGAGGCGGTTGCCGGCAGAACCGGCGCCGCCTGCTTCCGGCGCGAGGCTTGTCCCGCGCCGCACCCAGATTGAAGGCATAGACCTATGTCCCAGTATGACATCCTGATTATCGGCTCCGGACCGGGCGGCTATGTCGCCGCCATCCGGGCCGCCCAGCTCGGCCTCAAGGTCGGCGTCGTCGAACGCGCCTATGTCGGCGGCATCTGCCCCAATTGGGGCTGCATCCCCGCCAAGGCCCTGCTGCGCTCGGCTGAGATCTTCCACTATATCGAGCACGCCGCCGACTATGGCCTCAAGGCCGAGAAGCCGGGCGCCGACGTCGCCGCCATCGTCAAGCGGTCGCGCGGCATCGCCCAGCAGATGAGCCAGGGCGTCGGCTTCCTCTTGAAGAAGAACAAGGTCGACCTGATCTGGGGC
>JAGSYU010000280.1 GCA_018262575.1 Pseudomonadota bacterium
CCGCCATTGTTCCTCGGCTATCTGCGCGGCGTCAGCTTCTTCTGGACCACGGCGCATATGCTGAAGGAGACCGGCTTTGCCGCCATCGTGCTGCTCGCCCTGTTCTGGCTCATCGACCGCAGGCTCTACCGCGACGACGCCGACTTTCGCGGCAAGTTCGACCCGACGCCCGACACCGGCCGCGTCGGCGTCGAGGGCCGGTTCAACATTGCGCTTTTGACGGTGGTGGTCGGCGCCGTGCTGCTGTCGGGCTCGTGGAAGCCGGGCCTCGGCTTTACGGTGCTGGGCGTCGAGGTGGAATTGCAGAACCTCTCGCGCGATCTCATCCTGATCGCCACCGCCCTCGCCTCGCTCAGCCTGACGCCGAGGACATTGCGGGCCCGCAACGGCTTCGAATGGGGGCCGATCCTCGAAGTCGCAAAGCTGTTCGCCGGCATCTTCGTGACGATCATCCCGGTGCTCGCCATGCTCAGGGCGGCGCATGAAGGCGCGTTTGCGCCGCTGGTCGGCCTCGTCACCGCCGCCGACGGCACACCGGTCAACGCCATGTATTTCTGGGCGAGCGGCCTGCTCTCATCCTTCCTCGACAACGCGCCGACCTATCTGGTGTTCTTCAATCTGGCCGGCGGCGATGCCCCGCACCTGATGGGCGAGATGTCGACGACGCTGGTGGCGATCTCGGCCGGTGCCGTGTTCATGGGCGCCAACAGCTATATCGGCAACGCCCCCAACTTCATGGTCAAGTCGATCGCCGAGGGCTCGGGCATCAGGATGCCGTCGTTCTTCGGCTACATGGCCTGGTCCTGCGGCATTCTCATCCCGCTGTTCCTGATCATGACGGTGCTGTTCTTCCGCTAGCCGCTGACTGGGAAACCGATGGGGACGGCGTCCTCGCTCGCCTCGTCAAAAAGGCCTATCGTCTCCAGATCATGTGAAGCGCGGCACCATCCGCCACCATCCAGGACGCAACGAAATGTCCAACTCCAAGCCGAAGCCCACCGCTGACAAGCGCCTCGGCAATGCCCGCCTCGCCAAGCTTCCCGCCGCCGTCGCCCGCCCCGCCTATGACAGGTCGAAGGTGACGCCCGGCATCGTCCACCTGGGGCTCGGCGCCTTCTGCCGCGCCCATCTCGGCGTCTACACCGACGACGTGCTGGCGCAAGGCACCACCGACTGGGGGATTGTGGGCGTCAACTTCCGCTCGCCGGATATCATTGAGGCCCTCAAGCCGCAGGATGGTCTCTACACGCTGCTGTCCCGCGAAGATGGTGTCGACAAGCTCCGGGTGATCGGCGCCTTCCTGGACGTGATGAGCGCCAGCGGTCAACTCGACGACGTGCTGGCGGTCCTGGCCAAGCCGGAGATCCGGATCGTCACCATCACGGTGACCGAGAAGGGCTATTGCCACGACCCGGCCACCGGCCGCCTCAACGAGGCGCATCCCATGATCGTTGCCGATCTCGCCAATCCCAGGCAACCCCACAGCCTGCCCGGCCTGATCGTCGAGGCGCTGCGCTTGCGCCGGGCGGCCGACGGATGGCCCTTCACGGTCCTCTCCTGCGACAATCTGCCCGGCAACGGCAAGGTCACGCGGACCGTGGTGACACGCTTTGCCGAACTCAGCGATCCGGACCTCGGTCGCTGGATCGCCGACAACGTCGCCTTCCCCTCGTCGATGGTCGACCGCATCACCCCGGCCACCAGGGACGTCGACCGGGCCATCGTGACCGCCGGCCTCCGCGTGACCGACGCCGGACCGGTGGTGGCCGAGCCCTTCCACCAATGGGTGATCGAGGACCGCTTCCCCTCCGGCCGACCGGCCTGGGAGACGGCCGGCGCCATCCTGACCGACAACGTTCACCCCTTCGAGACGATGAAGCTCAGGTGCCTCAACGGCGCCCATTCGACGCTGGCCTATCTCTCGGTGCTGGCCGGCATCGAGACGATAGCCGACGCCATGGCCGATCCGCTGCTGCCCAAGGTGATCCGCCACCTGTGGGACGACGACCTCATTCCCACGGTGCCACCGGTGCCGGGCACCGATGTCACCGCCTACACCCGCGACCTTGAGGCGCGTTTCCGCAATCCGGGGATTCGTCACCTGACGCAGCAGATCTCCTCCGACGGTTCGCAGAAGCTCGGGCCGCGCCTCATCGCCCCGGCCATCGAGCGCATCGCCGTCGGCAAGGCGCCACGGGTGGTGCCGCTCACCGTCGCCGCCTGGATGGTCTTCCTGCGCGGGTCAGACGGCAACGGGCGGAGCTGGACGGTTTCAGACCCCATGGCGGCCCACCTGACGGCCATTGCCGCGGAACATGGCGACGACCCGGCGGCGCTGGCCGACGCGCTGTTCGCGGTCAGCGAGATCTTCCCGCCGACGATTGCCGGCAACGCGCCGTTCCGCAAGGCGACGACCCAGCACGTCCGAAGCCTTCTCACCCGTGGCGTGCCCGCCACGCTCACCGCTTTCCTGTTCCGCTGATTTCAGGCGATCCGTTTTCCTGGAGGACCCCACCCATGATCGAGACCTGGCGCTGGTTCGGCCCCGATGATCCCGTCAGCCTTGAGAAGGCCCGACAGGCCGGCGCCACCGGCATCGTCACCGCCCTTCATCACATGAACCAGGGTCAGGTGTGGTCGGTCGAGGAAATCGAAAAGCGCAAGGCCGAGGTCGAGGCCGCCGGGCTCACCTGGTCGGTGGTCGAGAGCATCGGCGTCGGCGAGGAGATCAAGACCCGCACCGGCAACTACCGGGAAAAGATCGACAATTACAAGCAGTCGATCCGCAA
>JAGSYU010000281.1 GCA_018262575.1 Pseudomonadota bacterium
GTCTGCATTTTCCGAAACACAAAGGCGTGCGTTCGGACGGGCGGGATGGAAGAGGCTCCCGCCTTCGCGCGCCAGCAACGAAAGAAAGCAATCATGAGTTTGATTTCGACCGAACCCAAGGACGCGCCGAGGGTCGGCGAACGCAAGCCGGAGCGGGGCGTCGAAACGCTCGCCGAGGCCAAGACCTGGCTCAAGGAGCGAGGCATCGAGGATATCGAATGCATCACGCCGGATCTTGCCGGCGTTGCGCGCGGCAAGCTGATGCCGGCCGACAAGTTCTTCTCCTCGACCGTCATGGCGATGCCGTCGTCAGTGTTCACCACCACCATCACCGGCGAGTATCCCGAGGAAGATGACACCTTCCAGCACGATCCGTCCGACGGCGACGTCTTCCTGAAGCCGGACTTTGCGACGCTGACTGCCGTGCCCTGGGCATCGGAACCGACGGCCCAGATCATCCACGACGCCTTCCACCGCGATGGCCGTCCGTTCGACCTCGGGCCGCGCCAGATCCTGAGAAAGATCGTCGGCCTATACGAGCGCGATGGCCTGAAGGCCGTCGTGGCGCCGGAGATCGAGTTCTATCTCGTCAAGCAGAACCTCGATCCCGACTATCCGTTGGAGCCGCCGATCGGCCGCTCCGGTCGTGCCGAGGCCAGCCGGCAGTCCTACTCGATCCAGCACGTCAACGAATTCGACGACCTGTTCGACGACATCTACGAGTTCTCCGAGAAGCAGGGCCTCGAGATCGATACGCTGATCCACGAGGAAGGCGCGGCGCAAATGGAGATCAACCTCCGCCACGGTGACCCGCTGGCCCTCGGCGACCAGGTGTTCTCCTTCAAGAGGACAATCCGCGAGGCGGCACTGCGGCACAAGATGTACGCCACCTTCATGGCCAAGCCGATGAGCCGCGAGCCAGGCTCGGCCATGCACATCCACCAGTCGGTGGTCGACATCGAGACCGGCCGCAACATCTTCTCCGACAATGACGGCAACCCCACCGCCGCCTTCTTCTCCTTCATCGCCGGCCTGCAAAAGTACCTGCCGGCGGTGATGTGCATCCTCGCGCCCTACGTCAATTCCTTCCGGCGACTGACGCGCGGCACGGCGGCGCCGATCAACGTCCACTGGGGCTACGACAACCGTACCGTCGGCATCCGCGTCCCCAACTCGGGGCCTGGCTCGCGGCGCGTCGAGAACCGGGTGCCGTCGTCGGACGCCAACCCCTATCTCGCCATTGCTGCCTCGCTGGCCTGCGGCCGTCTCGGCATGCAGCAGCGGCTCGTCCCCGAGGAACCGATCTCTGGCTCGGCCCGCGACCTGCCCTTTGGCCTGCCGCGCGGTCTTCTGGAAGCACTGGCGCTGTTTGAGGACAACGACGACCTCGCCGAGGTGTTCGGCCCGCGCTTCATGGCCACCTATCGGGCGATCAAGCAGCAGGAATACGAGACGTTCATGAACGTCATCTCCAGTTGGGAACGCCAGCACCTCCTGCTGGCGGTGTGACCGTTGTCAGCGTGTGTAGACAGGACTATATTCTTGTCTACACACGGGGGAGGGAGCGATGGGATTGAATATCCGCAGCGAGGAAGTGAACCGCCTCGCCACTGAACTCGCCGAGAGGCACAAGGTCACCAAGACCGAGGCGGTGCGCCTGGCGCTCGCTAACGAACTTGCCCGCAAGGACGAAGAAAAATCCCTCTGGGAAAAGATCGCCCCCATCCGGGCGTCGCTCGCTGCCTCGCCCAAGACCGGACTGCCCGCCGATAAGGCTTTCTTCGACAAAATCAACGGTGATTACTGAATGTTTGTCGACGCATCGGCGATCATCGCCATGATCGCAGAAGAACCGGACGGCGAAAAACTGGCTGGGCAGCTTCAGTCGACTCCTCCGGCGGAGCGGATCACATCGGTCGTTGCCGTCTGGGAGGCCGTCGCCGGCCTGTCTCGCCTGAGCAGGTTGTCGCTTCCCACCATAGAACTCAAGGTTCGCACCTTTCTTGCCGCCGCGTCGATCGAGGTGATCCCGCTGACGCTTAATCATCTCTCGCCCGCCCTCGACGCCTTCGACCGCTACGGTCGCCATCGCTTGCCGGAGAGCGAACGAAACAAGGCGCTCAACCTCGGCGACTGCTTCCACTACGCCGTCGCTCGACGCGCCGGAACCGGCATCCTGCACAAGGACGCCGGCCTTGCCCTCACAGATCTGCCGCCACCAGCCTGAGCGGCCACCCGCACTCCGAGGCTTCCATGCTCATCCACAACACCTATCCCACCGACCATTACCGCGCCCTCGACGCGGCGCATCACCTGCATCCCTTCTCGGATACGCGCGCGCTCAATGCCGGGGGCGTGCGCGTCATCGTCAAGGGCGACGGCGTCTGGCTGACCGACAGCGACGGCAACCGCATTCTCGACGGCATGTCGGGCCTGTGGTGCGTCAACATCGGTCATGGCCGCCCGGAGATCGCCGAGGCGGTGCAGCAGCAGATGGCCGAGATTTCCTACTACAACACCTTCTTCAAGACGACGCATCCGCCGGCCGCCGAACTGGCCGCGCTGATTGCCGAGGTATCGCCCGAAGGCTTCAACCGCGTGTTCTTCTGCGGCTCGGGGTCGGAGGCCAACGACACCATGCTGCGGATGGCGCGCACCTACTGGGCGACGCTCGGCAAGCCGGACAAGCAGGTGATCATCGCCCGCCGCAACGCCTATCACGGCTCGACGCTGGCCGGCGCCTCGCTCGGCGGCATGGCGCCGATGCACGCGCAGGG
>JAGSYU010000041.1 GCA_018262575.1 Pseudomonadota bacterium
CATGCTGCCACCCCCATTTGGTTGGGCGTTCCCCGGCAAGTCTGTCACAGGCGAGCGACCCTCGGGGAAATGTGTCCGTATCGAGCATCCCATACGCATGTGTCACCTCGACAGCAATGATGAAAGTCAAACGGGGTGGCTTATGTAGTTGCTTTTTCTCTTTTTCGATTTAGATGCTTCCCATTCTCAGGTTTCGTGTTACGGGTTATCGCGTATGACGGTGAAACCCTATCCGTATCTCTTCGGAAGAACTTGGTTTCCAGTCTCTTGCACATCCGCAGCCCCCGCCTCGGGCCGGCGATTTCCCCGGGTTGCGAATTGGTCTAGTGTCGTGCGACCCCGTTTCAGATTGCGGCCGCGCCGCGCGCTTCCAGGTTCTGCCATGACAGCTTCCTCCATGCCCATTGGCGTGAGCCGCCGCCGCTTCCTCGAGTGTCTGACCGCTGTCGGCGGTCTCGCCGCGCTGCCGGTGTTGACTCCCGCCTGGGCCGCCGCCAAAGGCCGCCTCACCGTCTGGGGCATGCCGGCGTCGCCCTCGGTGGTGCTGGCGCGCGCCGTGGCCTCGGGAGCGCTGTCGACGCTGGTTGAGGAGGCACGCTTCGACGTCTGGCGCACCGCCGACCAGATGCGAGCTGGCGTCGTCTCGGGCGATATGTCGCTGTTCGCCGCGCCGAGCTACGCCGTTGCCAACCTCTTCAACCGAGGCGCCGGTGTCCGCCTCGTCAATGTGCTGACCTGGGGGCTACTCTACGTCTTTGCCGGACAGGGCGTGACGCTCACACGAATCGAGGACCTCAGGGGGAAGACGCTGCTGGTTGGCGCCAAGAACGATGCGCCCGACCTTCTCACCCGTTTCGTGCTCAAGTCAGCCGGGCTCGATCCGGATCGGGACGTCGCTCTTTCCTATGTCGGCACGTCGGCCGAGGCGGTGCCGCTGCTCTTGGCCGGCAAGGCCGACGCCGCCATATTGCCGGAGCCGGCAGCCAGCGCTGCCGAGATCAGGGCCAGGCAGGCGGGTGTGACTGTCACGCGCTCGCTCGACATCACCGAGCTTTACGCCGCCAGCAGCGGCCGGCCGGTCGGCATCCCGCAGGCCGGCCTCGCGGTGACCGAGACATTCCTCAACGCCCATCCCGACGTTGTCTTTGCTTTGCACGAGGCTTCGGTTGAGGCCGCCGGTTGGGTTGCCGCCCACCCGAGCGAGGCGGCGGCGCTGATCGCCGATCCGCTGAAGCTGCCGGTGCCGATCGTCGAGGCGTCCCTGCCGCGGTTCCGTCTGAAGGTGGCGTCGGCGCAGGATGCGAGGGCCGACCTCGAAGCCTATTTCCAGGCCCTGATGACGCTATCGCCGGATATCGTCGCCGGGCGACTGCCGGATTCGGCCTTCTACTGGGGAGGCTAGATCATGCCGAGGATCCCCTGGCGCCGACTCGCCGCTGGCGAACGCCGCTGGGCGGTGCTCGGAATCGCCATCATCGTCGCGCTTTGGGAGGCCGGACATCGCGCCTATGGCGACTTCGTGCTGCCTTCGCCCTTGGCGACACTTGCCGCTCTCGGCCGCCTCGCCGCCGACGGCGCGCTCGGGCCGGCGATCCTGACGACGGCGCGTGACGCATGTTCGGGCTTCCTGGCGGCGACGCTGGCCGGTTCGCTGCTGGGCGGTATCGCCGGGCGCTCGCGGCCGGTCAGAGCCATGCTGCAGCCGCTTGCCACCATGCTGATTGGCGTGCCGGCCATTGCCTGGGTGGTGCTGTCGCTGCTGTGGTTCGGCGGATCTGGGCTTGCCGCCACCTTTTCGGTGGCCGTCGCCGCCGGGCCGGTGGTGTTCTCGGCAGCGACGCAAGGCACCCGCACCGTCGACGGCGGCCTGCGCACCATGGCCCGCGCCTTTCGCGTGCCGGCTGGTGCCATGATCGTCGATGTCTATCTGCCGCACGTGTTGTCCTACCTGTTGCCGGCGCTCGGTACGGCGCTCGCCATGAGCTGGAAAGTCGCGGTGATGGCCGAATTGCTGTCGGGTACCGGTGGTATCGGCGACGGTCTCGCGACAGCCCGCGCCGAGGTCGACACGGCGAAAACCATGGCCTGGGTGGTCGTGGTGGTGGCGCTGCTGCTGGTCGTCGAACGCTTCGTCATCGAGCCGGTGCGACGGTATTTCGAGACCTGGCGGCGCGGCTTGCCGGGAGAGGCGGCATGAGCGGGGATGGCCTTGTGGCGAGCGGCCTGACGCACGGCTTCGCCGACGTGGCGGTGCTTGACGGTGTCGATCTTCGGGTTGCGCGCGGCGCTGTCCTCGCCATCCTCGGGCCGTCCGGTGCCGGCAAGACGACGCTGCTCAACATCCTCGGCGGTCTCCTCGTACCCGAAGCAGGTCACGTCGACCGGCCCTTCGTGCGGCCGACCTTCGTCTTTCAGGACCCGCTGCTCCTGCCCTGGCGAACGGCGCGTGGCAACGTCGCCTTCGGCCTTGCCGGCAAACGGCTCTCCCACGCCGAACGGCACGCCCGGGCGCGGACAATGCTGGTCAAGGTCGGCCTTGGTCAAAGCGAAGCCGGCCGCTACCCGCACCAGCTGTCCGGCGGCATGAAGAAGCGGGTGGCGCTGGCGAGGGCGCTCGCCGTCGAGCCTGACCTGTTGCTGCTCGACGAGGCCTTCTCGGCGCTCGACGTTGGTCTGTCGCGGGAGATGCAGCAGCTCGTTCGCCTTGATGCGCAGGAGCGCGGCGTGACGGTGGTGCTGGTGACGCACGACCTTTCCGAGGCGGTGCGCCTCGCCGATGAGGCCGTGGTGCTGTCCGGCCGGCCGGGGCAAATCGTCGCCCGCCTTTTCATCGATCGGCCGGCCCGCCTTCGGGACGATGCCTTCGTCGAGGCGGAAATCCGCCGCATCGCCGCGCTCGAGGTGATCCGCGACGCCTTCCGGCCGACGCTGTCGGGCTGACTAAACCGTGGGGTCGGCGCTTGGCGGTGTCTCGGCCTTCTCCTCACGAATGCCGAACCACGTCACATACAGGGCCGGCAGGAAGACCAACGTCAGGGCGGTGCCGACGATGATGCCGCCCATCATGGCGAAGGCCATCGGCTGCCAGAACACTTCACTGGCGATCGGGATCAGGCCAAGGCTGGCCGCCAGCGCCGTCAGCACGATGGGCCTGAAGCGGTGACCGGTCGCCTCGATCACCGCGTTCCAGGCCGGCAGGCCTTCTGCCCTCAGCCGCTCGATCTGGTCGACCAGGATCACCGAATTGCGGATGAGGATACCGATCAGCGCGAGAACGCCGAGGATGGCGACGAAGCCAAGTGGTGAGCCGGTGGGCAGAAGCGCCGCCACCACGCCGATCAGCGCCAGCGGAGCCACTGCCACCACCAGAACGAGGCGGCTGAAACTCTGGAGTTGGATCATCAGCACGGTGAGCATCACGAAGACCATCAGCGGCACGACCGAGACGATCGGCGCCATCGCCTTTTGCGATTCTTCGGCCGAGCCGGCGGTCGTCACCCGGTAACCGGCCGGCAGACCGGCGGCGAAGGCATCGATGGTCGGCTTCAACTGGCCGACGATGGTGTCGGCCTGCGTCGCGTCGGCGCGTGCCGCCTTGACGGTGACCGTGGGCAAGCGGTCGCGGCTCCAGACCACCGGCTGTTCGAGTTCGTAGCGCAGATTGGCGACGGCAGCGAGCGGCACGCTCGATCCGGTCTGGGTGGCGAGCTGCAGGTTCTTCAGCGTCTCGATGGAGTTGCGTTCTTCCGACACGGCGCGGCCGATGACATCGATCTGATAGATGTCATCGCGGATCTTGGTGACGGTGGCGCCGCCGATGATGCCATAGAGGGCGTTGGAGATATCCTGCGAGGAAACGCCGAGCAGCCGCGCCTTGTCCTGCATGACGTCGACCTTGACGACGCGCCCGGGCTCGCCCCAGTCGGCGGCAACATTGTCGACGTGGGAATTGGCCGCCACAACGGCAGCGAGCTGGCCGGCCGCTTCCCGCACGCCCTCAATGTCCGGACCGGACAAGCGGTAGGCGACGGGTCGACCGACCGGCGGCCCGATTTCCAGCAGCCGGACAAAGCTGTCGACGCCGGGGAGGCTGCGACGGAGATAATCGGAGAATTCCACCTTGAGGCGGTTGCGCGTTTCCTCGTCGCGGGTGACGACGACGATCTGGCCGAAATAGGGTGCGGCCGGTTCCTGATCGAAGGTGAGCAGGAAGCGCACGGCGCCGCGTCCGACATAGGACGACCAGTGATCGACACCGTCGTTTTCGGCCAGCATGTCCCGTTCGAAACGGGAGATCACCCGCCCGGTCTCCTCGATGGCGGCGTTCTGAGGCAACGTGAAGTCGACGATCAATTCGGAACGGTCGCTGTCGGGGAAGAACTGCTGCTGGACATGGGTGAGACCATACAGCGAGGCGCCAAAGGCCAGCAGCGTCAGGCCGATGACGACAAAGCGGTGGTGGAGACTGAGGACCAGGAATCGCTCGAAGCCGCGGGCAAAGCGGGTCTTTTCCGTTGTCTGATGCCTCAGCTTTGCCGGCAGCACGGTGACGCCGATCAAGGGCGTGAACACCACGGCGACGATCCAGGACACCAGCAGCGACACGGCGATGACGACGAACATGGTGAAGGTGAACTCGCCGGCCATCGACGAATTGAGGCCGACGGGAATGAAGCCGGCCACCGTCACCAGCGTGCCCGTCAGCATCGGAAAGGCGGTGGAGGTGTAGACGGCGGTCGCCGCCTTTCTGAGCGAGTCACCCTTTTCCAGGCGGGCGACCATCATCTCGACGGCAATCATGGCATCGTCGACGAGGAGCCCGAGCGCGATGATCAACGCGCCGAGCGATACCCGCTGCAGCGAGATGGCCGCCGCCTCCATCACCATGAAGGTGATGGCGAGCACCAGCGGGATGGAGAGCGCCACCACGACGCCAGCCCGCAGACCGAGGCTGACGAAGCTGACTAGCAGCACGATGGCGACGGCCTCGAACAGAGCCCGCGTGAAGCCGGACACCGCCTTCTCGACGAGCTTGGGCTGGTCAGCGACCTGATGCACCGCGATGCCGATCGGCAGTTCCGCTTCGATCTTCGCCATTTCCGCTCGGAGTGCGTCGCCGAACTTCAGGAGGTTGGCGCCGGCCTTCATGCCGATGGCGATGCCGACGGCGGGCTCGCCATTGGACCGGAACTGCTCGGTCGGCGGGTCGGCGTAGCCGCGGCTGATCCTGGCCACATCGGACAGGCGGAAGAAGCGGCCGTTGACGCGGAGGTTGACGGCCTCGAGGCTCTTTTCCGACCGGAATTCACCGGTTACCCGCACCGACACCCGTTCGGAACCGGTCTCAAAGGTGCCGGATGGATTGACGGCGTTCTGCTCGGCGAGCGTTGTCAGCACCGCCTTCTCGTCAACCCCATAGGCGGCGAGCTGACGCGGCGAGAATTCGAGGTAGATCACCTCGTCTTCGGCGCCGATGATCTCCACCTTGCCGACGTTGTCGACGGAGAGGATGCGGGTGCGGATGTCCTCGGCGTAGTCGCGCAGCTGGCGCGGCGAGAACCCATCGGCGGTGAGCGCGTAGATGTTGCCGTAGACGTCGCCGAAATCGTCGTTGAAGAACGGACCGACCACGCCGTCCGGCAACTCGGCGCGGATGTCGGACACAAGGTTGCGCACCCGCACCCAGGTACCGTCGACATTGGCCGCTTTGGTGTCGTTGCGAAGATTGACGAAGACGGTGGTGATGCCGGGCCGCGTCAGGTTGCGCGTGAAATCAAGGTTGGGCAGCTCCTGCAGCTTCTTCTCGATGCGGTCGGTGACCTGCCGGGTCATCTCCGGTACCGAGGCGCCTGGCCAATAGGCTTGGACCACCATGGTCTTGATGGTGAAGGAGGGATCCTCCTCGCGGCCAAGATTGATGTAGGAAAACACGCCGAACAGCGTGAAGACGATCATGAAGTACCAGACGAGGGACTTGTGATCGAGCGCCCAGTCCGAGAGATTGAACCTCTTCAAGATGCGTCTCCCTCGGCGTCCGTCGGGACCAGGACCTTCTGCCCGTCTTGAAGACTGTGAACGCCGGCAATTACCACCCGCTGGCCGGCTGTAAGGCCGGAGACGATGCGACGGCGCCCTTCGTCGGCCGCCGCGGTGGTCACCGGCCGCAGGGCGACGGTTCCCTCGCGTCGCGTGGCGGGGCTCGCCTCGTCGATCGTCACCACCCAGACAAAGGCGTGGCCGCCCTGCGTCAGCACGGCCGTGTCCGGCAGGGTGATCGCTTCGCTCACCTGCTGGTCGGCGCGCACTTCGACAGTCGAACCGAGGCGGAAGAGGCTGGGCGGCTCGGAGAGCGCGATCTTGAGCCGGCGAGTGCGGGTCATGGGGTCTGCTTCCGGCGCGACCTCGCGCAGCCGGCCGGCGATTGGCCGGTCGGGCGCGATCTGTGGCGCGACGGCGAAGGGCGCATCAGGTGCCAGCGTGCCGGCAATCCAGTCGGGCACGTCGATGACCGCGTCGCGTGGGTCCGGCTTGGCGATGGTGACCACGCTTTCACCGGCGGCTACCGTCTGGCCGGGCTCGGCGGTGGTGGCGGTGACGACGCCGGCAAAGCCTGCTCTGAGTTCGGTGTGGGCGAGAGCGTCACGCGCCTTGGCGAGATCGGCTTCCGCCTGGCGGACTGCGGCATCGGTGGCGTCAAACGCGGCGCGGGCGTCGTCGAGGTTGGCCTCGGCCGCCGTGCCGCTCGCCAGGAGCGCTTCGACGCGGGCGACGGTCGCCGCGGCGTTTTCCCGCTCGGCCCGGCGACTGCCGAGCGCCGCCTCTGCGGAACGAGCGGCGAGTCCGAGCGTGGTGGCGTCGATTGTGGCGATGAGGTCGCCCGGGCTGACCACGTCGCCGACATCGACGGTGCGTGTCATCAGCCGGCCGAGCGCCTGAAAACCCAGGTCGGCCTTGTCGCGCGCCTCGACCGTGCCGACAAAGGATCGCAGCCCGGCGTCGTCGATGGCGACGCGCGCCGACAGAACGGGCCGGATCGGCTGTGGCGCTTCGGTCTCTTCCTGGCAGGCGACGAGCGCCAGTCCGGCAAGAAACGTGAGGGTCAGGTGGTGGATCAAGGCGCATCCTCCCCGACGATCTCAAGGGCGGCGCCCGGACGGAGCAGCTTGCCGCCGTCGGTGACGACGCGGTCGCCGTCGGCAAGGCCGGCTTCAACGATGATGCCGCCGGTCGTGTAGGCGGCGATGCCGACCGGGCGGAGCTCGGCGCTCGTGCCATCGGCGGTGACGACCCAGACGGCAGCGCCACCAGCCTTTTCGGCCAGTGATCGGGCAGGCAGCAGCACGGCGGGTGTCTCCCGGCTTTCGATACGGCCGGAGACCGGCGCGCCGAGGCTCATGGCGGTCGGCGGACGGCCGATGTCGACCCGGACGCGGACAGTGCCGGTCCGTGTCTCCACGGTGGGGGAAATCTCGCGCACTCTGCCGGACACCACGACGGATGGATCCTTGATGAGGGCGACCGTGATGTCCGGCAGTTCGGTGATCGACAGGAACAGCTGTTCGTAGACGTCAAAGACCGCGTCGCGTGGTCCGTCGGTGGCGACGACGAAAATCGGCCGGGCGGCGGCGGCGATCTCGCCAGCGTCGGCAGCGCGTGAGGTCACAACGCCGTCGGCGTCGGCCCGAAGCTCGGTGTAGGCGAGGTTGGCACGGGCGATGTCGAGGGCGGCTCTGGCAGACTCAATGGTGCCGCTGGTCGTTCGCACGGCCTTTGTTGCGGCATCGAAGGCCGACTGGGTCGTGAAGCCCTTGTCGAGCAGCGTCTTCTGACGGTCGAAAGCCGAGGCGGCCTGACGGGCACCGGCCTCGGCGGCGGCCAGGGCCGCCTCGGCGTTGGCAACGTCGGCCTGCTGCTGGGTGGGATCGAGACGGGCGAGCAGGTCGCCCTTCTTCACCTGATCGCCAACATCGAAAAAGCGCTCGACAATGCGGCCGGAGAGACGGAACGATAGCTGGGAAGAGGATCGCGCATGGATCTCGCCGGTCAAGGCAAGCGTCTCGGCGTGTGGCGCCATGCGGGCGACGGTCACTCTGACCGCAACCGGGCGTCCAGCGGACCCGGGCGGCTCGTCGGCGCGTGCCGGCAAGAGGACAAGGGAACACGCGGTCATTAGCAGCAGCAGAAGCCTCACGACGATCTCCGTCAGGCGAGGAGGATGCCAAGGTCTAGTCGCGGTCGACTGGCAGGTCAACGAGGGGAAACGGTGCCCGGCACCCTGGGGGCTTCCGAACGAAAAGCGGGCGCCCCATGGGAACGCCCGCTTTCGTCGCTCAAGGGACACGCAAGTCGCCGGCACATCAGGGCGTGCCGGATCAGCTCTCGGGCGCGTAATAGTAGTAGCTGTTGTACTTGTTGCGATAGGAGCCAACGCCAAGCTCGGCCTTGGACAGCACGGCAGCGATCGGTAGCTCGTCACCGGCAGTGGTGCGCAGGTCGTTGATCGCCGAGCGGACGTCGCGCTGCGATGTGGAGGCCCAGTGGACCACCAGCGTGACGATGTCGGCGCGGGTGGCAAGATACTGCGCGTCGACCACCGGCAGGATCGGCGGCGTGTCGAGCACGATGATCTCGAAACGCTCCTTGGCGAGTTCCATCAGAAGGTTGAACTGCGCCGTCTCGATAAGGCTGTCGGTCGAGGTCTTGTGGGTGTTCTTGCCGACGATCATGTCGAGGCCGAGCACCTTGTCCTTGGTGACGAACTGACGGATCGACTGTGAGTCGAGCGACAGCGTCAGGTAATCGGCAAGCCCGTTTTCCGGTGTCAATCCCAGTGAAGGGGCGATTGATGGCCGGCGAAGATCGCAGTCGACGAGCAGCACGCGCTTGCCGGACATGGCAAAGGCGCGAGCGATGGCGATCGCGGTGGTCGTCTTGCCTTCACCGGGGATAGCCGAGCCAACCATGACGATGAGACCACCCTCACGACTCTTGTCCTGCAGCTTGCGTCTCAACATGTTCTCGAGGCCAAGACGGATGCGCCGGATCGACTCACTGTAGGCGGTGAGCGGATGGTCGAGGAGTTCGCTGGCCACCTGGGAGCGCTCGGTAATGGCGCGCCCGCCGCGGGACAGCATTGGGACGGACGAGATGACGGGGACGCCGAGCACCGCCTCGAACTGCTGATCGGATGTAAAGCCGCCGATGAAGTTCTCGTTGAGGAAGGCCAGGCCCAAGCCGAGACCGAGGCCGGCGACGAGAGCCAGGGTCAGGATCAGCTTTGTCTTGGGTGCACTCGGCGAGTCCGGTGGCAGTGCCGGCGAGACGACGCGGCTGTCGGCAAACTGCAGGCCGGCCTGGGTCTCGACGCCTCGCAGGCGCTGAAGCAGGTCCTGGTAGAGCGTCTTGGCGACCGCCGATTCCTGCTGGAGCTCGTAGATCTTGACCATGACGTCGTTGGTGAGGTTGCTGGACAGGACGGTGTCGCGGATGGTGGCGCGCAGCCGGTCCTGCTCCTGCTGCGTCGTCTTGACACGATTGGATAGCGTGCCGAGTTCGGTGTTGACCTGATCGGCGAGGCGCTGGTCGATCTGGGAGAGAGAGGCCCGAAGGTTGCTCTCCCGCGTCGAACCGGCGGCGGCGTTGCCGATGTCGGCCAGCACCTTGTCACGTTCCGCCTTGATCTGGCTGACGGTGTCCGACCTCAACTGAGCTGCGATGCCGTCCCAGTCCTTGTTGGCCGCCAGCGTCGAGACACTTGCCTGCAGCGACTGGGTCGATACGCTCTCTGCCTTCAGCGCATCGAGACTGGAGCGCATCGACGTGATGTCGGCACGGGTACTTTCGTTGCCGACTTTCTCGATATTCTCGTTAACGAAAGTATCGATGCGATTCTCGTTCTCGTTGATGGTCGCCGAGGCCTGCACAAGGCGACGGTTGAGCGCGTCGCGGACGCTGAGCGCGTTGGAGATCTTGGCGTCGACTTGGGCTTCGATATAGGTATTCGACAGAGTGTTGGCGATCTGCGCCGCCTTGGTGGGGTCGGCCGACGTGGCCGAGACGCTGATGACATAGGTCAGGCCGCGTCGCGCGATGGTAACTCTGTCGGAAAAGCGCGTCAGCACCGCGCGCAACTGAGCGTCGGTGTCAGCCAACAGGTTGTCGACCGTCTTGATCTTGAGAAAAACCATCAGACGGTCGACGGTGCCGAGTTTGACGCCGAATTCGGGATCCTTGACTAGCTCGAGCCGGGAAATCGCATCAAGCTGGGTCGAGGGAGACTTGAGGATTTCGACCTCGCTTTCGACCCGCGCGTTGTCGGTGGGCAGAAGCGACATCTGGCTTTCTGGATCGAGGGCGTTTTTCTGCCGAGGATCGACCAGGATCAATGTCGAGGCGGTGTAGGTTGGCGTTTGCAGGAAGACATAGACGGTAGCCAAGCCGACGATGATGAGAATGGTGGAGAGAATGAGCCAGATCTGGCGGCGGACGAGACCAATTGCGTTGCGAATATCGAACTCGGATGAATCCATTTGAAGAAAACTTCCTTGAACCTACTTCAGCGCGATCACTATGACCGAAATCGCACCACCAACCAAGCGGACAAGACGCCCAAAACGGTCGGCTGACGCGTGAACTCCGGGGAATGAGATATTTGGTTAACCATGCCGGGATGAAAAGCCCGAATAGCGGTCGCAACTGCTGCCGAGCCGAACCGAATCTCCACGTGGACGCCGACAATGGCCGTCATCAAGGGCGGGAAGACAGGATCGGCATACGAAAAGGCCGCGGTCTATATATGAAGACCGCGGCCATAGTCCTAGATGCGCGACAGATCAAGCGCCAGGGCTGGCCGCCCCATCGCCAGGGCTATCGAGGTAGTTATTCGGAGCGGTGGTGCCGCCACCCGCCGGGTCTGCGCCAGCCCCACCCGGCGCTGCGCCTGGCACGGCGCCCGTCTGACCTTCCGTCGGCAAGCCGGCAGATACGGTGGTAACCAATTCGTTGATCTCGTTGACGAGCGTCGGCGAAAGGCCCTGCGGAGTGGCAGCCAACAGCGCATCCAGAGCGGCCCGGCACCCCGAAAAAATGCCGGACGTTTCGCATTGCAACTGAACATTGCTGACCGCCTGCATGAGCTGGGACGTTACGCCCGGCTGGCCGCTCAGCGTGTTAGCGAGGCCACCCGTCGTCGTTGCCGCAAAACCAGTTGACACTGACGACAAAGCCAAGGCAACGCCAAGGGAAGCAGAAAGGAAAATTTTAGCCATATCGATTGTCTCCTATAGAGTTTGGATCAAACTGGAGTCTGAAGCCCTGCCTGTCGCCACATTTCGTTTTATTTTACATTAAGTAGTTGTCTCGGCGCAAGGGAAGTTTTCGGCGTTCTGCGTAATTTCCCTAATTATGGCATCGCCCTTCGGTCTCCGGCTTGTCTTGGCCGGCAGAAGCGCCGAATTCCGCCAAAATCCTTTTGCTATCCGGCGAACTTGATACGCCGTTGCGAGGTCCACTCTGTCGTTCTTCCCGTTTCATCCACACCTTTGGATCGCGATCGTTGTCCCAAAATGGTTAACGGGGGCCGGTTGGAATTACTGAAAATTTGAAGCGTATTTGCCTCAATTCCGTCGCCCACTAAAGACGGTTCGTTGTCTCTGTGAACTAACCGAATCTCAAAGAAAATCTGGTCAACTGCGTCTACACAGGGTTCGACGGGAGTTTGCCGCCATGAACAAGTTGATCCGTATGCTGGTCGTTTCCGTTGCTGTCGCCGTCATTCCTCAGGTGGCATCAGCCGGTTTTCTCAATGTTCCCAAGCAGAGTCTCGATCTGCCAACGGCGGGTAAGGTCAATACAAAGGGCTATACGCTTGCGCCAAGCGGCTTTTACGTGATGTGCTCGACCATGCCATCGGCCTGCAAGGTGCAGCGGGCTCGCAACGTGGGGACATCGGCCGGCAATCTGCGGCTGACGGTTGATACGCTCGGAGTGATCGACCGCATCAACCGCGACGTCAACGGGGCGATCCGTCCGAAGGCCGAGACCGGCGGCACCGACGTCTGGAAAATCGGTGGCTCGACCGGTGACTGCGAAGACTATGCGTTGGCCAAGCGAGCGGCGTTGCTGCGCAAAGGCTTTCCGAGCTCCTCGCTGCTGATGACGAGTGTCGTTACCCGGCGTGGCGAATTGCATGCCGTTCTGATGGTGCGCACTGATCGAGGCGACTTCGTGCTGGACAACCTCAGCCCGCTGGTCAAGCCTTGGAGCGCCACCGGTTATCGGTTCACGTCGATGCAGTCGCCGGACAATCCCCGCATGTGGGTTCGCTTGTAAGCAGCTGCAAGACCAATCTTTTCCCCTCAATGAAGGACCTTGCCGCTATTGGGCGACAGGGTCTTTCGTTTATCAGGGCTGCTCGGTTCAGAAGCCTTTGCCGCCGGCAATCTCGCTGACCACGGTGCGGAAGAGGATGCGGATGTCCAGCCAGATCGAGAAGTCGCGGATATACTCGATGTCGCGCACGACCCGCATGACCGACGGTTCAACTTCGGTGGTCGGACCGCGCAGGCCGCTGGCTTGGGCCAGGCCGGTGATGCCCGGCCGCATGGCGTGACGGTGCTCGTAGCCAATGACCAGGTCTTCGTAACGAACCCCGGCGGCCAGCATGCCCGGTACGTGCGGCCGGGGGCCGACCAGCGACATGTCGCCCCACAGCACGTTGAGAAGCTGCGGCAACTCGTCGATATTCGTCTTGCGAATGATGCGGCCAATCGGCGTGATCCGTGGATCGTCGGCAATCGTCTGAGTGACGCCCGAGAGATCGCACCGGTCGGTATACATTGACCGGAATTTGAGGATCTCGAACGGCGTGTTGTCCAATCCCGTGCGCTCTTGCCTGAAAAATACCGGCCCGGCGCTGGTGAACTTGATGATGGCGGCAACGGCGATGAGCAGTGGCGACAGCAGGAGAAGGCCTATGGCCGCTCCAACGATGTCGACCAATCGTTTGGCCGCCAGATGGACGGGCCGCCAGTTGACGCCGACCTCGGAACCGCCATCGCCGAGAACGGCCCCGCCGTAGGGCGCCAGCGCCAGTGACTGTCCAGCCGAAAAGGCGGGCGCCGACATCGCGCGAACATTGTGGGACGTTACATAGCGGGCGGAAGGCCCGTCTTCGGTCGATGCCAGATCGTGCAATACAGACGAACTTTCGGCACCGCCCTTGGAAAAGTCATGGGTAAGATCCGTAAGACGCATTACATCCCCCGAAACTAAAAAATAAAACCGGGAAAACCCCGTGAGGCTCAATCCGGCGAGTGCCGCCGCAACGATTACCTGAGTAACAAAACGTTTACCAAACTAGTGGATTTCCCTTAAACCCGCAAGCCGAACGGTGGTTGGAAAATCAGAGGGCCTATGCACTTAATGCAATGCTTGGCCTACCTTGTTAGCCGACAGCTCGTGACGTGCAATCGCCGTGCCACGAAAAATCCGCGATCTCGTGCCGGAATCGTACACGTCAGCAGTCACTCTCTCGGGCTCTTGCACCACCACATGATTAATTTTGGCTAAATTTACACCACACCTGCCCGTGTTCAAACCGAATCCTTGGTCTGACAGCGAGACATGCTCTTTCGGTAGGCGTCACCGACCGCGTGTCGCGATCTTTCAGATTCGCTCGGTCCGCTCTGGGTCTTTGTTCGGGCGCATGTCTCGAGCGCAAAACCGCTGCACATGTTTGCGCGACAGCCTTTACCCGTCGTCCGTGACGCTCCAGCGGCTCATTTCAACCGGAGCGGCAGGCCGGCGGCGATGAACCAGGCCTCGTCGGCAATGGCGGCGATTTTCTGGTTGAGTCGCCCGGCTTCGTCGCGGAAACGGCGGGCCAGCGCGTTGTCGGGAACGATGGACAGCCCCACCTCGTTCGACACCAGCACCACCGGTCCGGTGGCTGTGGCAAGGCTCGAGGCCAGACCGTTGCCTTCGGCCTCGAGGTCGGCGTCGGCCAGCAGGCGGTTGGTGAGCCAGAGCGTTAGGCAGTCGACGAGGATGGCCCGGTCGCCGTGCGACTCGACGGAAAGCGTCTCGGCGAGGCGGTGCGGCGCCTCGATCGTTCGCCAATCGTCGCCGCGTCGGGCGCGATGGAGGGTGATGCGGCTTTCCATCTCCGCGTCGCGGCACTCGGCGGTGGCAATGTAGACGGTCTGACGTGCCGCGAAGGCGCGCGTTCGCTCTTCGGCAAAACGGCTCTTGCCGGAACGGGCGCCACCCAGGACGAAGATGATCGGTGCCATAGCTTGTTCCTTCCGTCGGTGACCACCGCATCATCGGCTAACGGCCGAACGGTCCTTGCGCAAGCGGGGACGGACCATTGGCCAAAAGTAGCATGATCCTTGCTAAGAAGGTGGCAGCTTCCGCGTTTGTCCGTTCACAGGGACCGCCTCGGCGGGGAACGGACACCGGTCATAAATCGCGTCGCGCGGGGAGCCCATAAAGACGAAAAGGGGAACTCGATGTCCACCTCTGAAGGAAGCGTCAGCTACAAGAAGGCCGACGCCAGCTATTTCGAGCAGCGGCATCTGTCGCGCTATGCCGGCATCTGGTCGCTATGGGCGCTGGGGGTCGGCGCCGTGATTTCCGGCCATTTTTCCGGCTGGAACTTCGGCTTTGCCACCGGCGGTTGGGGCGGCATGCTGGCCGCAGGCGCCATTATCGCCGTCATGTATCTCGGCCTGACCTTCTCGATCGCCGAGATGAGCCCGGCGCTGCCGCACACCGGCGCCGCCTATTCTTTCGCCCGCACGGCGATGGGTCCGTGGGGCGGCTTTATCACCGGACTCTGCGAAAACGTCGAGTATGTCATCACACCAGCGGTGATCGTCACCTTCATCACCGCCTATGTGAACTCCATCCTCGGCCTCGACGCTGCCTATTCGCCGCTCGTCTGGGTCGTTTTCTATGCGATCTTCCTCGGCCTCAACGTGTTCGGCCTCGAACTGTCGTTCAAGGTGACGCTGGTGGTGACCGTGCTGTCGCTCGCCGTTCTGGTGTTCTTCTGGGCAAGTGCCATCCCGAACATGGACTTCTCGCGTTGGGCGCTCAACATCGGCGTCGGCCCCGATGGCGGGGCGATCGAACTACCGGCGGGCGGTGGCGAATGGTTCCCGTTTGGCTTCTCGGGCGTGCTCGCCACGCTGCCGTTTGCCGTCTGGCTGTTCCTGGCCATCGAGCAACTGCCGCTCGCTGCCGAGGAATCGGTCGATCCCAAGCGTGACATGCCCAAGGGCATCATCCTGGGCATGTCGACGCTGATCCTCTCCGCCTTCATGATCGTGCTGCTCAATCCGGCGGTTGCCGGCGTCGGCTCGTTCCATCTCGGTTCGTCGCTCGAGCCGCTGCTCGACGGTTTCCGCGCCGTCTACGGCGACAGCGGCGTGGTGCTGCTCGGCATCGTGGCGCTGACCGGCCTGATCGCCTCGTTCCACACCATCCTCTACGCGCAGGGCCGGCAGGTCTATTCACTGTCGCGCGCCGGCTACTTCCCGACGGCATTGTCGCTGACGCATGCGAAGTACAAGACGCCGCATGTCGCCATGGTCACCGGCTCCATCGTCGGCCTTCTGGTGATGCTGGTCATCTGGTTTGCACTCGGTGCGGCCGAGGGTGGGGCGGCGATCGGCTCGGTGCTGCTCAACATGGCGGTGTTCGGCGCCATGTTCTCCTACATCATGCAGGCGATCTCCTTCATCTTGCTGAGGGTCAACCAGCCGGACATCGAGCGGCCCTACAGGAGCCCGCTCGGCATTCCCGGCGCCGTGCTGACGGTGGTCATCGCGGTGGTCACGCTCTACTATCAGGTACAGGACCCGAACTTCTCCAAGGGCGTGCTGTGGGTCGCCATCTGGTTCGCCGTGGCGATCGCCTATTTCGCCATCGTCGGCCGCCACAAGCTGGTCCTGTCGCCGGAAGAGGAATTCGCCATGGCGCATTCCGGTGGCGTCGGCCCCGTGTCGGAGGAGCCTGCTCCCGCCGAGTAAGTTCTCTGTCTTTCGTCTAGCGAAAACCACGGGGCGCCTTCATCGGCGCCCCGTGTTGCATGTTCCGTCTCGCCCTTGATCGCCGCGCGTCGGCATGCAGAAATGAAGCCTCAGGGCTCATCTGTTTTCGGCGCCCGGAGCGAATGGAGGCCCGCACCATGTCCGACGTCATGACGCTCATCTCCCCCGTGGACGGCACGGTTTACGCCGAACGCCGGATTGCCAGCGAAGCGGAGGTCGGCCGCGTGTTCCGCCTCGCCCGCGACGCCCAGAAGGGTTGGGCGAAGCTGCCGCTCGAAACCCGCCTCGACTATTGCCTGAAGGCGCTCGACGCCATGCTTGCCATGCGGCCGCGCATCGCCGAGGAGCTGACCCGGCAGATGGGCCGGCCGATCCGCTACACGCCGTTCGAGCTCAACGGCGTCGAGCAGCGCACCCGCTATATGGCGAAGATCGCCGCGGAAAGCCTTGCCCCGCTCGACAGCGGCCTCGAGTTCGGCGACCACGGCGCTCACCGGTTCATCAGTCGCGAACCGCTCGGCGTCGTCTTCGTGGTGGCGCCCTGGAACTATCCCTATCTCACCACCGTCAATTCGGTGATGCCGGCGCTGATGGCCGGCAACGCGGTGGTGCTGAAGCATTCCGACCAGACGCTTTTGGTGGCCGAGCGCTTTCAGGACGCCTTCGATGCCGCCGGCCTGCCTGAGGGTGTGTTCCAGCATATCGTGCTCAGTCATGAGCAGACGGCGGCGGCGATCGCCGCGCGCCAGGCCGACATGGTCGCCTTCACCGGCTCGGTGGCCGGTGGTGCGGCGATGGAGCGGGCGGCAGCCGGCACCTTCATCGCCGTCAACCTGGAGCTGGGCGGCAAGGATCCGGCCTACGTCCGTCCCGACGCCAAGCTCGACTTTGCCATCGAGAACGTCGCCGACGGCGCCTTCTTCAACGCGGGACAGTGCTGCTGCGGCATCGAACGCGTCTATGTACATGAGAAGGTCTATGACGACTTTCTCGCCGGCCTCGTCGAGCTGACGAAGACATACGTGCTCGGCGACCCCACCAACCCCGCGGTGACGCTGGGGCCGATGGCGCGGGCGCGCGGTGCGGCGACGGTGCGCGAGCAGATCGCGGCGGCGCGTCGAGGCGGGGCCGTCGCCCATATCGACCCAAAGCTGTTCCCGGCCGATAGGAACGGCACGCCCTATATCGCGCCGCAGGTGCTCACCTCGGTCAATCACCAGATGGCGTTCATGACCGAGGAGACCTTCGGTCCGGCGGTCGGCATCATGAAGGTGCGGGATGACGCCGAGGCGGTGGCCCTGATGAACGATTCCAAATACGGGCTGACCTGCTCGCTGTGGACCGAGGATCTTCACGCCGCCGAGGCGATCGGCCGCGATCTCGAAACCGGCACCGTCTTCGTCAACCGCTGCGACTACCTCGATCCGGCGCTGACCTGGACCGGCGTCAAGGATACCGGCCGCGGCGCGGCGCTGTCGCCGCTCGGCTTCCAGGGGCTGACGCGACCGAAGAGCTGGTATGTCCGCAAGGCGCCGGTGTAGGGCAATCGCTCGAAAGGCTTTCTCCGATCGTCATTGACGGGTATATCGCCTGCCAAGTGATTTTCCGGAGATCCGCCATGCCTGTCATCCCCTTTGCCGACCGTTTCGAGGCGATCGCCGACCGCCGCTCGCCGCTCACCGTTGGCATCGATCCGGCGCCGGAGACGCTGAAGGCCTGGGACCTGCCCTACACTGCCGAGGGCGTGCGGGTGTTCGGCCTCCAGATGGTCGAGGCGATGGGCGATCTCGTCGGCATCTTCAAGCCGCAGATCGCCTTCTTCGAGCGCTTCGGCTGGCAGGGCCTCAAATCGGCGGCCGAGGTGATCGGCCATGCCCGCTCGGCCGACGCGCTGGTCATCGCCGACATCAAGCGGATGGATATCGGCCATACCATCGAAGCCTATGCCGGCGCCTGGATCGGCGATGACGCCGGCACGCCGGTCGATGCCATAACCCTCGGCGCCTACATGGGGGCCGGATCGTTTGCGCCGGTCGTCAAGCGTGCTGCCGAATATGGCGCCGGCCTGTTCGTCGTCGTGCGCTCGTCGAATTCCGACGGCATCCTCCTTCAGACCGCCCGGCAGGAGGATGGACGCACGGTGGCCGATGCGCTGGCCGACGACCTCACCGCCTTCAATCAGGGCGCGCTCGGCACGTCGGGCAACGGGCCTTGCGGCGCCGTGGTCGGCGCAACGCTCGATGACGCCGACGCCGTTCTGGAACGACTGCCGACCTCGCTGATCCTCGCTCCTGGTATCGGCGCGCAGGGCGCCACCATGGCTGACCTTCGGTTGCGCTTCGGCCGGGTGGCGGCCAGACGCGCGCTGCCCAACGTGTCGCGGCAGGTGGCGGCGGCCGGCCCGTCAAGGAAAGCACTGCGCGAAATCGTCGAGCGCCTCGCCGACGAAGCCTTCGCGTTGCGCGGCTGACGGAGACGATATCGCACATGGCTTCCCCTCCGGTTCTGTTCCTGAAGAATATCCACCTCACCTTCGGCTCGACGCCGCTTCTCACCGGCGCCGACCTGACCGTCGGCGAGGGCGATCGCATCACGCTGGTCGGTCGCAATGGCTCGGGCAAGTCGACGCTGCTGAAGATCGCCGCTGGCTTCGTCGAGGCCGACGACGGCGAACGCTTCTTCCAACCGGGCAAGACGGTGCGCTACCTGCCGCAGGAACCGGATCTCACATCCTTCAAGACGACGCTCGAGTATGTCGAATCGGGACTGGCGCCCGGCGATGTCCATTACCGGGCGCTCTACCTTCTCAATGAGCTTGGGCTGACCGGCAACGAGTCGACGGCGGCGCTATCGGGCGGTGAGACGCGGCGGGCAGCGCTCGCCCACGTGCTGGCGCCCGAGCCGGACATCCTGCTGCTCGACGAGCCGACCAACCATCTCGACCTGCCGGCCATCGAGTGGCTGGAAAGCGAGCTCAAGACGATGAAGTCGGCGCTGGTGCTGATTTCGCACGACCGCCGTTTTCTCGAAAACCTGTCGCGCACCACCGTCTGGCTCGATCGCGGTGTGACGCGCGCGCTCGATCGCGGCTTCTCCCATTTCGAGGCCTGGCGCGACCAGGTGCTGGAGGAGGAAGAGCGCGACCTCGTCAAGCTCGACCGCAAGATCGAAGCCGAAGAGCACTGGATGCGCTACGGCGTCACCGCCCGCCGCAAGCGCAACGTCCGTCGCGTCGACATGCTCGCCGATCTCCGCACCGCCAAGCGCGAGCATCGTGGACCGCAAGGCATGGTGAAGATGGCGGCTGCCGAGGCCGATGCATCGTCGAAGCTGGTGATTGAGGCGAAATCCATCTCCAAGTCGTTCGGCGACCGGCCGATCGTTCAGGATTTTTCGATTCGGGTGGCGCGTGGCGACCGCATCGGCATCGTCGGCCCCAACGGGGCCGGCAAGACGACGCTGCTCAGGCTGCTCACCGGCGATCTCAAGCCGGACAGCGGTCGCGTCAAGCTCGGCCTCTCCCTCGACATGCAGACGCTTGAGCAGAAACGCGACAGCCTCGATCCCGAGACCACGCTGGCCGACGCACTCACCGAGGGCAAGGGCGACTGGGTGGTGATCGGTGAGGAGAAGCGCCACGTCATTGGCTACATGAAGGATTTCCTGTTCGCGCCCGAGCAGGCGCGGACGCCGCTGTCGGCGCTATCGGGTGGCGAACGCGGCCGGGTGATGCTGGCCCGGGCGCTCGCCAAGCCGTCCAACATGCTGGTCCTCGACGAGCCGACCAACGACCTTGATCTCGAGACGCTCGACCTTCTGGAAGAACTGCTGGCCGATTATCGCGGCACGGTCATCGCCATCAGCCACGATCGCGATTTTCTCGACCGCGTCGTTGCCTCGGTGGTGATGAGCGAGGGCGACGGCCGCTGGCTCGAATATGCCGGCGGCTATACCGACATGTTGGCCCAGCGGGGCAGGGGCATCGAGGCGAGGAAGACGGAAAAGCAGGCTGCCGCGCCCAAGAAGCCGGCGGCATCGGTCGCCGTGCCGCCCAAGGGCCGGTCCAAGCTCAGCTTCAAGGACAAGCACGCCCTCGAGACACTGCCCGGCCGGATGGACGCGTTGGCCGAGGAGGCCAGGCGCCTTCATGCCGTGCTCGACGACTCCGGTCTCTACACGCGCGATCCGAAGCTGTTTGCCGCCACAATGGACAAGCTGGCTGCCGCCGAAGCGGCTTTGGCTGCCGCCGAGGAGGAATGGCTGCGGCTCGAGATGCTGCGCGAAGAACTTGAGGGCTGACCACGCGTTGCCACACCGGCTTGCGCGCCGCCATCTTTTGGGCAAGACAAGAGGCCAGACCGGTCGATGATGATGCGAACCATGCCTGTCCTTCTCGCTCTTTTCCTGGTGCTCGCCCTGCCGGCGGTCGCGCTGGCGCAGACGGCGTCGGCGGCTGCCGCCCCGGCTCAGGTGCAGACCATTGTGCCGACGACTGCGGCTCCGGCCGTCGCCACGACGCCCCCGGCTGTCGTTACCTCGCCGGACGCGGCGAAGGCGCTTGCCGATATTCTGAAGGACGACGCGGCGCGGGCGGCGCTGATCGGCGAACTCGAGCGGCTGGCTCAGCCGGCGGTGGCCGGCGATGCCGCGACCACTCCCGCCGACACGGCAACGCCGGACGCCACCGACGCGCCGGCGGTGCCGCTTGCTCGCGAAATCGGCTCGGTGACGCAGGACCTGTCACGGCAGGTGGTCGACGTGGTGCTGAAGATCGGTCGCGGTCTCGGCAACCTGAGCCGGCTCGTCGATGGCAGTGCCGCCGTCAACTGGGACGGCGTGCGCGAACAAGGCCTGTCGCTGGTCATTCTCGTCGTCTTCGCCTTCGCCACGCTGACCATTGCCCGCTTCATCGCCCGCTTTCCCCTCGGCGCCGTCGAGAGGGTTGCCACGGGCAAGCCGCTGCCGCGCCGGGTGCTGTGGAGCGGCCTTGCCCTCGTCATCGACTGGGCGGTGATCGGTTTTGCCTGGTTCGCCACGTCGGCTTATGCCATCGCCGCCTCCGGCGGCGGCCGCATCGACCTGATGCAGAGTCTGTTCATCGACGCCTTCGTGGTGATCGAGTTCCTGAAGAGCTGCCTTGCCGCCATCCTCCAGTATCGCCGCCCGGCGTTGAAGGTGTTCAATCTCGCCCCGGCGACGGCGCGCTTCTGGTACCTCTGGCTCAGCCGGCTGATCGGTTTCCTCGGCTATGGCGTGCTGGTCGCCCACCCGGTGGTCAACAAGGCGATCGGCTTCTCGGTGGGCATCGGCTTCCGTCTCGCCGTGGTGCTGATCACCCTCATCGGTGCCACCGCTCTGGTGACGATGAAACGCGATGAGGTGAGGAACGGGCTGTTCCGGCTACTCGAACCGGTGAAAAGCTCGGTGCTGCGCACGATACTGGCGCTGCTTGCCCACGGCTGGCATGTCCTCGTCATCGCCTATCTGGCCGTGGCCTTCGTGCTGTGGGTGAGCCGGCCGTTCGATGCCGTCGACTACATGGCCTGGGCGACGGTGGAGACGATCTTCGTCATCGCCATCGGCGGTCTCTTCGACAACCTGATCTCCCACGCCATCTCTGGCGGCGTTCGCCTGCCGGCCGATGTCAAGAAGACGCTGCCTCTCTTGGAAGCGCGGCTCAACATGATGGTGCCGATGTTCTTCCGTGCCGTGCGGATGCTGCTGGTGGCGGTGGTGGTGGCGGTGCTGCTGCAAAGCTGGGGCGTCGTCAACCTCATTGCCTGGTTCCAGTCCGATGGCGGCACCGACGCCATCGGCCGCATCCTGTCGGCGGCGATCATCCTGCTGGCCGCCGGCGGCATCTGGCTCGCTGCCTCGAGCTGGGTGGAATACCGCCTCAATCCCTCGCTTGGCCGCATCACCAACGCCCGAACCCGCACGCTGCTGTCGCTGTTCCGCAACGCCTTTTCGATCGTGCTGATCATCATCACCGCCATGCTGACGCTGTCCCAGCTTGGCGTCGACATCGCGCCGCTGGTGGCCGGTGCCGGCGTCGTCGGCCTCGCCGTCGGCTTCGGTTCGCAGAAGCTGGTGCAGGACATCATCACCGGCGCCTTCATCCAGTTCGAGAACGCCATGAACGAGGGCGACGTCGTCACCGTGGCCGGCCTCACCGGCTCCGTCGACCGGCTGACCATCCGATCGGTCGGCATCCGCGATGCTGACGGGGTCTACCACATCATCCCGTTCTCGTCGGTGACCAGTGTGTCTAACGCCATGCGCGGCTACGCCTTTCACACGTCGACGGTCAGCGTCGCCTATGCGACTGACATCGAGGCGGCGAAGGCCGGCCTGCGCGAGGCTTTCGATCGGCTGATGGATGGCCCCCGCGCCGCCGTCATCCTGGAGCCGCTGGAGATGCAGGGCGTGGTCTCCCTCTCGGGGGCCGGCATCGCCATGAAGGTGCGCATCAAGACGCTGCCCGGCGAGCAGTGGGCGACCGGCCGGCTCTACAACGAGTTGGTCAAGCAAGTGTTCGACGAGCGCGGCATCAAGCTATCCTTCCTGTAAGGCGCGGCTGGGCATCGCACCCTGTCAGGACGGTGTCACGCCTTTGTGGAAAAAGACGTTGCGTTTGGCGGCTGGCGTTCTAAATGAAAGGCCAGTGGCAGGGGCCGCGCCCCGGTCCGCCTTTCCCCGGATGGAGACGACAGGACTTGAGCGATCCCACCGACGACATCAGCGCAGCAGCGCCGCCGGGACGGTTCGTGCGCGCGCTGAGGTGGGTCGGCCCGGCCATCGCCGTGGTGCTGATTGCCGGTGCGGGCTGGGTGCTCTGGGATATGGCGACCAAGATGTCGCTGGCCGACATCCAGACTGCCGTGATGACGTTGCCGATGCATCGCTTTGTGCTGGCCTTCGTTCTTACCCTGTGTGGCCTCGCTGCGCTGGCCACCTACGACCTGCTCGCCCTGCACGCGCTCAACTACACCAGCTCGGTCAGCCTGGCACGCGCGGTGGTGGGCGGTCTCATCGCCAACGTGTTTGCCAACACGCTCGGCTTTCCGCTGCTGTCGGGCGGTGGTGCCCGCTATCGCGTCTATTCCATGGTTGGCGTCAGCTTCTCGGTGGTGGCCCGGCTGATCATCATGAGCTGGCTGACCATGTGGTCCGGCATCCTGTTCGTGCTCGGGCTGGCGCTGACGCTGGAGCCAACGACACAATACCCGGTCTTCCCCCACCATTTCATCGACCGGCTGGTCGGTCTTGCCATCCTGGTGGTGCTCACCGGCTTCATCGTCTGGCTGGCGAAGAAGCGTCGGGCGATCAGGGTGAGCGGCATGGTGCTGCGCATGCCCAAGGCGAGGCCGGCCTTCCTGATGGTCCTGGCCGGAGCGATCGACCTGCTGGCGGCCTGCGGTACGCTCTACGTTCTGCTGCCGCCCGACACGGTGCCGGACATCGCCCGCTATCTCGTCACCTATTCGGTGGCCTTCCTGGCCGGCATGGCCGCCAACACGCCCGGCGGCGTCGGCGTGTTCGAGGCGACGGTGGTGACCGGGCTGGGCATCGCCCATCGGCCGGACGTCGCCGCCGCGCTGATCCTGTTCCGCCTGATCTATTTCGTGGTGCCGCTCATTTTCGCCCTGGTGCTGCTCGCCGTCCTGGAGGGACGCCATCGGCTGGCCGTGCGGCGGGCGCGGCGCGAGGAAGTGTGACTCTCGCGTCGGTCGTGCAGCGGCCGAACCGCCCGGGCCTCCGGAAGGCTTGTTCCGCGCCCAGTTCTGGACCACAAGTCACCGTCCGCCGGCCCGAGCCGCGCCCGCCCGAGTGACCACATGAGCCATCAGCCCTCGACGAACGCCTTCGCCCACCGGCCTTATCTCCTCTACTGGCTGGCCCGCCTGTTCGCCACCTTCGCCATCCAGATCGTCGTGGTTGCCGTCGGCTGGAAGGTCTACGACCTCACCCACGACCCCATGGCGCTCGGCTACGTCGGGCTGATGCAGTTCCTGCCGGCCTTCCTGCTGGTGCTGGTCACCGGCACGGTGGCCGACCGCGTCTCGCGGCGCCTGATCATCGTCGTCTGCTTCGGCATCGAGGCGGCCGCCGCCATCTGGCTGTTTGCGCTGTCGCTGAACGGTTCGCCGAGCGTCATGCCGATCTACGTCATCCTGCTGGTGCTGGGTATCGCCCGCGCCTTCATGGGGCCGGCCATGCAGTCGGTGGTGCCGAATCTGGTGCCCCGGGTGGCGCTCGCCAACGCCATCGGCTGGGTGTCGTCATCCTGGCAGGTGGCGGCGATCGGCGGACCGGTGGCGGGCGGCCTGCTCTACGGCTTGTCCGAACTCGTCGCCTTCGGCACGGCGGTGGCGCTGCTCGCCGCCGCCGTCGGCCTGATGCTGGCACTGCCGCGGATCACCATTGCCCAGCAGGCGAAAGAGCCGGCCTGGCAGGCCGTGTCGGCCGGCTTCCGGTATGTCTTCTCCAACCGCCTCGTCCTCGGCGCCATCTCGCTCGACCTGTTCGCGGTGCTGCTCGGCGGCGCCGTGGCGCTGATGCCGATCTATGCCTCCGACATCCTGGTGCTCGGCCCGGCCGGCCTCGGCATGATGCGGGCGGCACCCGGCGTCGGTGCCATCCTGGTGGCGGCCTTCCTGGCCCGTTTCCCGATCCGGGCGATGGCCGGCGTCAAGATGTTCCTGGGCGTCGCGCTTTTCGGCCTGGCGACCGTGGTGTTCGGCGTCTCGGTGACGCCGTGGCTGTCCATCCTCTGCCTCGCCCTGATGGGGGCCGGCGACATGATCTCGGTCTACGTGCGCGAGACGCTGATCCAGCTCGCCACGCCCGACGAGTTGCGCGGCCGCGTCTCGGCCGTCAACATGGTGTTCGTCGGGGCGTCCAACGAACTCGGCGAGTTCCGGGCCGGCAGCATGGCGGCGCTGATCGGCACCGTGCCGGCGGTGGTGTTCGGCGGCGTCGGCACGCTCGTCGTGGCCGGCCTGTGGTCGGTGGTCTTCCCCGATCTCCGCCGCGCCGAAAAGCTCGACGGCAGCTGATCGATCGGACAATCGCTTCAGGACGATTGCGCCTCCGGCCTGACACGGCGCGGCGGTTTTCAGGGAGGAATCTGGATGTACATCGGGATCGACTGGGGTGGGACAAAGATGGAGGTGCTCGGCCTCGACGCGGGTGGCGCCGAACTCTGCCGGCACCGCATCCCGACGCCGCGCGAGGACTATGACGGCTCGATCCGGGCGGTGGTCGATCTGGTGGGGCACGTCGAGACGGCGACCGGCGAGACCGGC
>JAGSYU010000156.1 GCA_018262575.1 Pseudomonadota bacterium
TTCCTCTTTGGTGGACGCGGTGAGGCCGAGGAAGATGTTTTCCTCACCGAGATTAAAAGATGCGCCACCCTCGGGCTTGCCGGCAGCCGGAGCCGCGGCGGAGCCCGCCTTCGCCTTGACTTCGGCGACGATGCGGTCATAGGCCGAGCCGTCGAGGAAGTTGGTGATGGAGACGTGCGTCGCATTGGGAGCGGCCCGACGGGCACGCTCGGTCAGGTCCTTGTGGGTGATCACGACATCCACATCGGCCGGCAGAGCGTTGATGGCGACGTTGCTCGACCGGATGGCACCAAGGCCAGCCTGATCCAGCTTCTTGCGCAGCATCGAGGCGCCCATGGCGGACGAGCCCATGCCGGCATCGCAAGCAACGATGATCGACCGGACGGGACCGGAGATGGCGGCAGCCGAAGCAGCAGCAGCGGGAGCGGCCATACCCTTCGACTCAGCCTTCAGGGCCCGCATGCGGGCGGTGGCCGCATCGATATCCTCGTCGGCGTCAGTCGCCTTCTCGGTCTTGAGCAGCACCGAAGCGACTAGGAACGTCACGAGGCAAGCCAGGACGACAGAGGTGATGACACCAACGAAACCATCGGACGGGGTCATGCCGAGCACGGCAAAGATCGAGCCTGGAGACGCCGGAGCACGCAGGCCGCCGCCAAGCAGCATGTTGGAGGCAACGCCCGTCGCTCCGCCAAGGATCATGGCGATGATCAGGCGGGGCTTCATCAGCACGAAGGGGAAGTAGATCTCATGGATGCCGCCGAAGAAGTGGATGATGGCGGCAGCCGGTGCGGATTCCTTGGCATTGCCACGGCCAAAAACCATGTAGGCCAGGAGAAGGCCGAGACCCGGACCCGGGTTCGCTTCGATCAGGAAGATCAGCGACTTGCCCTGTTCGGCGGCCTGCTGGATGCCGAGCGGGGTGAAGACGCCGTGGTTGATGGCGTTGTTGAGGAACAGTATCTTCGCCGGCTCGACCAGGATCGAGGCAAGCGGAATAAGACCGGTGCTGATGAGGGCATTCACGCCCGTGCCAAGCGCCGCCGCCAGGTACTCGACGACCGGGCCGACGATCGCAAAGGCGATCATGGCAAGCGCGCCGCCAATGATGCCGGACGAGAAGTTGTTGACCAACATCTCGAAGCCGGGACGGATCTTGCCGTCGACGAGCCTGTCGAACTGCTTGATCGCCCAGCCACCGAACGGGCCGACGATCATGGCACCGAGGAACATCGGGATATCGGTGCCGATGATGGCGCCAGCGGTGACGATGGCGCCAACCACCGCGCCGCGCTCACCGTAGACCAGTTTGCCGCCGGTATAGCCAAGCAGGAGCGGCAGAAGATAGGTGATCATCGGGCCGACGAGCTTGGCGAAATACTCGCTGGGCAGCCAGCCGGTCGGAATGAAGAGGGTGGTGATGATACCCCAGGCGACGAAAGCGCCGATGTTGGGCATCACCATGCTGCTCAGGAAGCGGCCCACTTGCTGGACGCGCACCTTGAGGTTGGAGGTCGATCCGTCGCCCCCAGCGGTTCCGGTATAAGCCATGTTTTGGAAACTCCTCCACGAAGTCCTGTCACGCCGAATAAGGAGACCGACAGACTGGAGAATGAGCGACACCGTCGCCGCAACTGAGTTGCGTCGAAGAAATACCGGCTCCCGGGACGAGCCAGTCAGGTCGTTTATCTCGCAGGCCTCTCCGCCCCTCCATCCCGCCCCGGTATTCTCCGGTTCGGGAGATACGAAAACACCGCCCCGAACGCCTATTGACGTTCAGACTCCAGCACACTTCGATTGTTGTTCTTACGGGTCCTCGTTCGATTGTGATCAAAACATGACATCAATTTGAACGAAAGTGGAAAGATATAAACACGACTGTAAAAATGTATCCCACAATAACGCCACATTCCGGCGCCCTCGGCTTGTGGCGGCGAAAAACCAATAAAATCCATCTACTTGGATCTATATCCACGACTTGAAAATTGTATGATTATGGTCTGCTTTGACCATACTTAAGTCGACATGCGGAGCACTCAGGCTCCCCGCCTATACTTTTTGCCAACCTCAAAAAGCAACGCGCCAGCTTTGGAAAGCCGGCGCGCTGCCCTTTTCGGATGGAATCGACCGGCTAGCGGCTTACTCGACGGTAACGCTTTTGGCGAGGTTGCGCGGCTGGTCAACGTCGGTGCCCTTGGCCACCGCCGTGTGGTAGGCGAGAAGCTGTACCGGCAGTGAGTAGAGGATCGGCGCCACAAAGGGGTCGACCTTCGGCAGTTCGATCGACCAGCGCACCTTGCCGCCAAGACGGGCGACGCCGGCAGCATCGGAGATCAGCAGCACTCGGCCCGAGCGGGCCGCCACTTCCTGGATGTTGGAGGCCACCTTCTCGAAGAGAGCATCCGACGGGGCGAGCGCGATGACCGGCACACCGTCGTCGACCAGCGAGATCGGGCCGTGTTTCATTTCGCCGGCCGCGTAGCCCTCGGCGTGGATGTAGCTGATTTCCTTCAGCTTCAGCGCGCCCTCGAGAGCAATCGGATAGGCGGTGCCGCGCCCCAGGTAGAGCGCGTCGCGGCTTTCGGCGATCATGCCGGCCAGCGCCTGAATGGCGTCGTCATGGCGCAGCACCTCGGCGGCACGGGCCGGCACCTCGCGCAACGCCAGTGCCAGCTCGGCCTCCCGCTCGTGCGAGATGGTGCCGCGGGCACGGGCGAAGGCCAGCACCAGGCAGGCCATGACGGTGAGCTGGGTGGTGAAGGCCTTGGTGGAGGCGACGCCGATCTCGGGGCCGGCCAGGGTGTAGAACACGCGGTCGCTCTCGCGGGCGATGGTGCTCTCGGGCACGTTGACGATGGAGACGATGTGCTGCCCTGCCCTTTTGGCGTGACGCAACGCTTCCAGTGTGTCGAGCGTTTCGCCCGATTGCGACACGAAGATAGCGACGCCGCCCGCTTCGAACGGCGTATCGCGGTAACGGAACTCCGAGCCGATGTCGACCTCGACCGGCAGACGCGCCACCTGCTCAAACCAGTATTTGGCGACCATGGCGACGTAGTAGGCGGTGCCGCAGGCGACGATGGTCAGGCGCGGGACCTTCGCTGGATCAAAAGGCAGATCGGGCAACGCGATGGTTCCGGTGGAGGCCGAGACGAAAGCGTTGATGGTGTCGCCGATCACTTGCGGCTGTTCGAAGATCTCCTTCAGCATGAAATGGCGGTGGCCGGCCTTGCCGATCAGCGCCGCCGATACGTTGGAGACGTGGATCCGGCGCTCGACAAGCGTATCGTCGGCCGCGCGGATTTCGGCCGACGTGGGCGTCAGCACCACCCAGTCGCCATCCTCGAGATAGGCGAGCCGGTTGGTGAGCGGTGCCATGGCAAAGGCGTCGGAGGCAAGATACATGGCGCCATCACCGTAGCCGACGGCAAGCGGCGTGCCCCGGCGTGTGCCGACCATCAGGTTATCCTCGCCGGCAAACAGGATGGCCAGCGCGAAGGCCCCCTCAAGGCGATGGAAGGCGAGACGACAGGCTTCGACCGGCGCCTTTCCCCGTTGGAGATAGTCGGTGATCAGGTGGGCGACCACCTCGGTGTCGGTCTCGGTGACGAAGACATGGCCCTTTTGGGTGAGTTCGGCGGTCAGTGCCTGGTAGTTCTCGATGATGCCGTTGTGAACCACCGCCACCCGGTCTGTGGCGTGCGGATGGGCGTTGCCCTCTGTGGGGCCGCCATGGGTCGCCCAACGGGTGTGGCCAATGCCGATGGAACCGGCGAGGGGCGCTTCGGCGAGGCGCCGTTCCAGGTTGACCAGCTTGCCCTCAGCGCGGCGGCGTTCGATGGCGCCCCCGACCAGCGTAGCAATGCCCGCGCTGTCATAGCCGCGGTATTCGAGCCGCTTCAGGCCCTCCAGCAACAGTTCAGAGACGCCCTCGCGGCCGACGATTCCAATAATTCCGCACATTGACGAACTAACCACCCTTGTCTAGAGGCCGATCCATCAGCCGAATCCGGGTTCGACGATCGCGCCTTTCATGTGGCACGACCGTGTCACGCCGAAAAACTGGCGACAAGTCAATAATAGTTGCCAAATTTTACAGAAGTCTTTCCGAGCAGAGCCGCCTCACGAGCGGGGCAGTGCCAGAGCTTCGGTCAACACCGCCTCGGGATCGGCGATGGCCCGCGCCGTGCCGACATGAAGCACCGGCACATTCTGGAAGCGGTCAAGTCCGTTGATGTCGACGTCGGCAGCAATGATGGCGGCATGGGCGCGGCTGATATCCTTGCGGGTCAGAATATCCTCGCTGCCGAGGGCGCCTTGCGTTTCCACCTTGATCAGGTAGCCGAGCCGCTGGGCGGCGGTCAGCAGACGGGTGGCGGCCATGTAGGTGAGCGCGACGCCGGTCGGACAGGCGGTGACGACGACGATCCTGGTGCCGTTCTCCATATCGCCTCCTCCCCACCGCCGTCTGCAACCAATCTGCAGGCGCACGCCGCGGCGTTAAGTCGCTCTGATACTTCAAATGCGCCGAAGCTGCAAACGGGGCTGGATAAACGGTTCAGGACCGAGGCTGCGGCGAACCGCAGTCATGTCGGCGCCGGTTATCGGCGGACCGCCGGGCGACTTCCGTCGCCAGCGCATCAACTGGCTGGTCGATCCGGGGTTGCCATCGCCTGCGGCAACCGCCGGCAAAGGCTCTGTCGGTGTCGAGCGCGATCGAGCGCGCGGCGGACGACGCGCGAGGGAGCCCCCGCCGCCGCCCGCCGGCTGCTTCAGCCGTAACGGCGCACGGTTTCCAGCGCTCCTGCCGAATGGAGCAAGGCGAGGGCCTCCCGATAGGCACTGACGAAGCGCGGCTCGTCGGCGAGATCGCCGAACAGCTCGCGGTTTTCAATGAAGGCCGTCGGATTATCGTGGTTATGGGCGGCGATCGCCATCAGCTTGTCCCTGAGCCGATCGACCACTTCGATCGGTCGACCCTCTTCGTCGATACCCTCAGCATAGCGCGCCCAGCTTGCGACCACCGCCGCCGAGCGGGAAATGTCGCCCCCGGTCTTCAGCTGGCTGCGGATCACCGGCAGCAGCCACTTGGGGATACGGTCGGAAGTCTCGGCGCAGAGGCGGACCAGCGTGTCCCGCACTTCCGGATTGGAAAAGCGCTCGATCAGCGTGTGGCGATAGACGTCGAGATCGACGCCGGGCACCGGCGACAGCGTCGGCGTAGCCTCCAGCGTCATGTAGTTGATGAGGAACTTGGCAAACAGCGGGTTGGCGGTCACCTCGTGGGCGTAGCGGTAGCCGGCGAGGTAACCGAAATAGGTCAGCGCCTGGTGGCTGATGTTGAGCAGGCGTAGCTTCATCAACTCATAGGGCACGACGTCGGCGACCATCTGGACGCCGACTTTCTCATAGGCCGGCCGGCCGAGCGGAAAATGGTCCTCGACCACCCACTGGGTGAACGGCTCGCACACCACCGGCCAGGCGTCAGCGATGCCGAAGCGTTGGGCAACCTCGGCGATATCCTCTTTGGTGGTGACCGGTGTGATGCGGTCGACCATGGCATTGGGAAAGGCGACATGGCTGGCGATGAAGTCGCCGAGTTCGGCATCCTTGGCGCAGGCATAGGCGCAGAACATCTTCCTGGCGACGTCGCCATTGCTCTGGATGTTGTCACAGCTCATCACCGTGAACGGGGCGATGTTGCGCGCCCGGCGGCGGCGCAGCGCCTCGGTGACGAGGCCGAATGCTGTCTTGGGAACGGCACCCGCGGCAAGGTCGTGACGGACATCGGCGTTGCCGAGGTCGAACTCGCCGGTGACGTGGTGGAAGTTGTATCCACCCTCGGTGATGGTCAGCGACACGATGCGCGTGGTCGGCGCCGCCATCAGCTCGAGAACCGCCTCGGGATCATCCGGCGCATAGAGGAAATCGACGATCGAGCCAATCACCGTCGCCTCGTAGTGGCCGTTCGGGGGCTTGACCATCAGGGTGTAGAGGCCGTCCTGCGACGTCAGGGCATCGCGCATGCGCTGGTCGGAAGGCATGACGCCAACGCCTGTGATGCCCCAGTCGAGGGCTTCGCCGTTGTTCATCAGCCGATCGAGATACATGGCCTGATGGGCGCGGTGAAAGCCGCCGACACCGAAGTGGACGATACCGGTCCGGACCTTGCTGCGGTCATAGGTGGGGCGGGCGACGTCGGTGGGCAGCGTCGCCAGGTTGGCGTTGTTCAGCTTGATCATGATGTAAACTCACGAAAATTCGGGTCAGGAGCACGAGGACAGATGAAGCTTGAAGCTCTCGAGCAGGACGGCGAGACCGATGATGAAGCCCTTGACCACCTGCTGGTGCAGCCAGGGATGTTGAGGAGGTTCACCACGTTGGAGATGACCGACAGGATGAGCGCACGACGATGGTGTTGAACACCCGGCCGCGACAGCCGACAAGGGCTTGCGCCGCCACCGCCCCGCGGCGATGGCGTCAAGCTCGGATCCGATGGCCAAAATGGGCTGGGCAGACGGCGAGGCGATCAGCCGGTGACGGCGCAGACGATGGGCAGGCGCGCCCATGGGATCATGGGAACGGACTTCATCCGCGCGACAACATGGTGCTTACGCCAGGCAAACGCCTAACCACCACCGCCAGAATTATCGCTTTAATATCAAGAAGATGACTGGCGCGCTCGGAGCGATTCGAACGCCCGACCCTCAGATTCGTAGTCTGATGCTCTATCCAGCTGAGCTACGAGCGCAAGCCAATACGACAAGGACACCGCCGCGATGAAATCGGCGGTCCCGATCGCTGGGGAGTGTCTAACCAACTGGCCGAACGAATGCAAGAGCTTTCTGCGCGGCCGGTGCTGCTTTTTGCAGAATGGCTGATTTGTCGTCTTTTCAGATAGTTAGTTCAGGATCCCCCGGCCATGACATTTGGCCGGCGCAGTTTTCCGTGACGGACCAGCCGAAGATATCTCCGGCCGCCGTTTCCTGTCTCGCCGTCAGACCTGGCGGATCGCCCGGCGGATAGTCCGCCGTTCGGCAAGGACGGCGCCCGGCCGGGCCGCCGCGGCCGGAACCGGCGAGCGCGCCGGCCGGCGAGAGAAAAAAAGCGCCGTGATGGCGACAGCGAGCAGTATGGGCAACCACAGCAAGATGCCCGACCAAGCAATGAGCCGACCGATGATGCGATCGCGCCGACCGGTGGCCAGCTCGTGAAGCGACAACATGGTGAAGCCGAGCCCGATGGCCAAATAAGCCACACTTGCGAAAAGAACGAAAATAAACATTGGCGCCAACCCGAATTTCTGCCGGCCGATAACCGACCGGAATGGAAAAGAACCCCTCCGGAACCATTGGTCCGTCGGGCGCTTTCCGGGTCTATCCAAACCCGCTTGGCCTGTCGGGAATCCGTTTCGCCTCAACGAAAACGGAGCCCTCCGGCGTGGGTGAGGTGGCCGCCACGGAAGCTGGCGCGCTCGCTGTTCACCCAACCCGCACCGAGACTGGAAATCCCAGCCTCGCACGGAGAAGGTTAATGAAAGATGAGCCAACCGCCCCGATCCGGCGCGATAAACCACTTTCATTGGCTGGCAGTATACAGGTTTTTCACCAAGAGTCGCGCCGAAACCGGACCGTGTCCGTGCAGTTTCGACAGCAAGAGCGAGCAATCCCGGGAGGGAATGGCTTCAAATCTTTGTTTTCAAAAGTCGTTTGTCAAACACATGCAGCTTTCCGACGCTAGCCACGCGGCGCTCGCCGGACCGGAGGTGAAAAGGGCTCGAGGCGCCGATGCAGGTCCTCGATCATGGCAAGGCGATTTTTCGCCGTTTCGCCGAGGGCAGCGCCGACCGCCGAGGTGAGGTGGCTGATGAGAGATATCGGCGCCACGTAGCTGTCGAACAAGCTGGCGCCCTGGTTGGGGCAGCGCAGTGTCACATGCGCCAAATGGGCGGTGCGGGCGGCGGAGGCGTCGGTGACGAGCAGAATGCGGACGCCGGCCTCGCGGGCGGCAGCCATCACTTCGCGCAACGCTGGCGGACGGCGGCGAAAGCCGAACACCACCAGCGCATCGTCGGGACCGAGGCCGACGAGGTCCTCGGCGAGCGTCTGGCCGGCCAGTGGCAGCAGGCGTACGTCCGGCTTCACATGGGCGAGAAGGCCGCGCGCATAAGCAGCCAGCACCGCGGAATTGCGGAAGCCGATGACGTGGAGCCGTCT
>JAGSYU010000282.1 GCA_018262575.1 Pseudomonadota bacterium
TTCGATCTGACGGCCGACGACGTCAGCCATGTCCGCCCCGGCGAGGCGCCCTCGGCGGATGCCGCCGTCGTGGTCGAGGAAGCCGTCGAGACCGAAGATCTGCCGGTGCCTCTGCCATCGGCCCGACGGCGATTTTCCTGGTCGCGGCTGTTTTTCGGCGCGGTCACCGGCATCCTGTCGCTGGCCATCGGCCTCTGGCTCGACCAGTTGGTCCGCGAGCTGTTCGCCCGTGATGACTGGCTCGGCTGGCTGGCGATCGCCCTGATCGCTCTTGCCGGGATTGCAGTCATTGCCATTGCTGCGCGCGAGATCGCCGGCCTCATCTGGTTGAGGCGCATCGATCGCCTGCGCCGGCGCGCCGACCTTGCCGCCGTCCGCGACGACCGGCCGGAAGCCGAGGCGATCGTCGGCGAACTGATGACGCTCTACGCCGACCGGTCCGACCTGGCGCCCGGCCGGCGGGCGACGGAAGCCCGCGTCGACGACGTCATCGACGGTCGCGACCGGCTGGTGCTGGCGGAGGCCGATCTTCTTGCACCGCTCGACGCGGCGGCACGGCGGCTGGTGTCGGACGCCGCCGCGCGCGTATCGGTGGTCACGGCGGTGTCGCCCCGGGCCGCCGTCGATGTCATCTTCGTGGTGGTGGCGACGCTGGGCCTGATCCGCCGCCTCGCCGCTCTTTATGGTGGACGCCCCGGGTTCATGGGGATGGCGCGGCTGACGCGCACTGATCGGCCATGGTCTTGCCGCCAAGCTGTCGGCGCGGCTTGGCGAGGGGGTGATCAACGGTCTGCTGACAGCGCGTGTGGGCGTGGCGGCCATCGACGTTTGTCGCCCGCTGCCGTTCCTCGAACGCCGGCGGCCGCAGATCTCGGAAATCATGGCCGGTATCCGCGCTCGACGGGCGTCTTAACGCCGGATTGACCGGATCGGCCCGGCAGGATTTGCCGGGGAAGTCCAAGCTTGCCGCCGCGTTAACCGATCGTTCACCAAAGCCAAGCGTCCGTTCCCTGGAAACAACTGGAAAAAAGCGGAAACCCACTTGGCACGCCCATTGCCCTTAGGACTGTAGCGGCCACTTGTCCGGCCGACCGCGTTGCAGATCGTAAGGGAAACGAGCATGGGTATCCTGACCGCAATGAATTCGGCCGTCGGTGGCCTCGGAGCGCAGTCCTTCGCCCTCGAGAATATCTCGGGCAACATCGCCAACTCATCGACAACTGGCTTCAAGCGCAAGGACACCAGCTTTGCCGACCTTGTGCGCTCCAACACCTCCAACCCGGCGCACGTCGCATCGGGCGGCGTTTCCGCCTCCTCGCGCTCGACCATCACGCTTGACGGCGACATCCAGGGATCGAAGGTCGATACCCATCTCGCCATCAACGGTACCGGCTTCTTCTCGGTGTCGGCCGATCCGCTCGATAACACGCTTGGTACCCGCTACACCCGCGCCGGCGATTTCGAGCAGTATTACGACTCGCGCAATGGCATGACCTATCTGCGCAACGGGTCCGGCTACAGCCTGATCGGCCTCAATCAGACGCCGGCGGTCGGTGAGGACCCGAAGGGCCCGATCACCATCGACAAGACGTCACAGAGCGCCAAGGCTTCGACGCAGATCACCTACAAGCTCAACCTGCCGACCGAGCCGGTGACGACCAATTCGGCCGCCAATCCGACGGTGAGCACCGCCAACATCTATAATCCGTCCTGGCCGTCAGCCACCGCGACCGCTACGTCCTCCCCTACCATCAGCTACACGATCGCCAGCACGGGCAAGGTTGTCGGTACCCAGGTTTCCGACTTCATGAGCAACTCGATCTCCGGTGGTACGGTGACGGTCTACGACGCCCAGGGCACGCCGGCCGTCGTCCAGCTCCGCTGGTCGAAGTTCGACGAAGCGAGCACCGGCCGCAGCGAATGGGGCCTGTTCTACCGCAACCTTGAGACCTTCGACGCCACCAACTCGACGGCTTCCGTCTGGACGCAGATTCCATCGGGCACCTCGATCACCAACGGCAAACTTGGCCGTCAGGCGACAACCGACGGCACCAATGCGCCGGGCGCAATTGGCTGGACGGAGACCTATACAAGCCCAGTGGCCAGCCCCACCGGCTTCTTCTTCGACACCAACGGCAAACAGATGGACTCGACCTCGGCGGTCCCCGTCAACAACCTCACCGTGGGGGGCAAGAATTTCGGCACCTTGACGCTCGACATGGGGGCCACGGAATTCGCCGACAAGAACGGCCTCGCCACCGCCAATCAGTTGACCCAGGACGGTTACTCGACCGGCGCCTTCGAGGGCGTGTCGATCGACGATAACAGCGGCATCGTCAGCTACAACTACTCGAACGGCCAGACCGTCCAGAAGTGGAAGATCCCGATCGTCGCCTTCAACGGTGCCAGCTATCTCAAGGCGGAAGACGGCGGCGCCTATACCGAGACCATCCAGAGCGGCAGTCCGATCGACATCGACGGTGCGCTGTCGAGCTCGGCGCTCGAAGCGTCCAACGTGGATATCTCCGAGGAATTCACCAAGCTGATCGTCACCCAGCAGGCGTTCTCGGCCAATTCCAAGGTGATCACCACCGCCGACCAGATGATGTCGGACATCCTGCAGATCATCCGCTGACGCCTTTGGCGGCCGCCGCGCTCTCGGCGTGACGGCCGCTCCCCGTAGCCTAGACGTTCTCTCACCGCGAGACGGATATGCCTGTTTCGAGTGCCCTCTCCACGGCCCTGTCCGGCATCAGAACGACCCAGCAGCAGTTGGGCGTGACGTCGGCCAATATCGCCAACGCCAAGAGCACCGGCTACAGCCGCCAGACCACGTCCTCGACGGCGCAGGTCGCCGGTGCGCGGGTCTATGGCGTCGAGGCCAATCAGGTCACGCGCGAGATCAACCTTCTCGTGCAGAAGCAGTGGCGGACCTCGCAGGCCAACTCGGCCTATGCCGATACGCGCGTCACTTCGCTCTCGGCGCTCGACAGCTACTGGGGTGCTCCCAACAGCAGCAGTTCGCTGAGTTCGGTCTACAGCGCCTTCACCACCACGCTGCAAAAACTGGCGACGACGCCGAGCGATACGGCGACGCAGGGCAGCGCCGTGTCGGCCTCCCAGACCATGGTGGCCCGTCTCAACCAGCTGTCGGGCGACGTGCAGTCGCTGCGCCAGGAGGCGGAAACCAATATCTCCAATGCCGTCAGCCGCGTGAATTCGCTGCTGTCGACCATCGCCGACCTCGACAAGCAGGTGGTGGCCGTCGGCGCCGGCGGCACCAACAGCACCGCCGGCTTGCAGGACAAGCGGGATGCTGCCGTCGA
>JAGSYU010000042.1 GCA_018262575.1 Pseudomonadota bacterium
AATATCGTCGGGCAACACCTTGCCGGGGTTGAGGATGTTGTCGGGATCGAGCGCCCGTTTCAGGATGGCCATCACCTCGACGGCGGCGCGACCATGTTCAGCTTCGAGATAGTGGCGCTTGCCGACGCCGATGCCGTGTTCGCCGGTCGACGTACCACCGGCGGCGATCGCCCGCTCGACGATGCGAGCCTGCAGGCGGCCGACGTCCTCCACCTCGGCCGGGTCGTCCGGCATCAGCTTGAAAACACAGTGGAAATTTCCGTCGCCGACATGGCCGACGATATAGGCCGGCACGCTTGACGCGGCGATGTCGGCCTCGGTCTCGACGATCACCTCGGCAAGACGGGATACCGGCACGCAAACATCCGAAGGCCAGGAGGCCGAACCCGGCCGCTCGTTACCGGCCCAGCCGAGCCCGAGGCGGCGCGTTTCCCACAGTGCCCGTGCCTCGTCGGTCGATGTCATCCAGCCGATGGCGCCACCGCCATGTTCGGCGACGATCTCGGCCACGGTGTCGGCAGCGGCGTCGATCTCGGTGCGGTTGCCGTGAAACTCGAAATAGAGCGTCGGCTTTTCCGGCAGGCGGAGATCAGAATGACGGCCGATCACCGCGATGGTGCGTGCATCAAGGAGCTCGACGCGGCCAATCTGAAGGCCCATGCGCTTGATGTCGACGACGGCGTCGACCGCCCCCTTCAGCGTATCGAAACCGGCAACGGCCGATACCGTGTCCGGGATCGGATGCAGGCGTAGCGTCACCTCGGTGACGATGCCGAGCGTTCCCTCCGATCCCACCAGAAGGCGCGTCAGGTCGTAGCCGGCCGACGACTTGCGGGCCAGCGACCCAGTGTGGATGACCCGGCCATCGGCGAGCACCACCGTCAGTCCCAGCACATTTTCCCGCATCACGCCGAAACGTACCGCGTTGGTACCGGAGGCACCGGTGGCTACCATGCCGCCGATCGACGCGTCGGCGCCGGGATCGACCGGAAAGAACAGGCCGGTGTCGCGCAAAAAGGCGTTGAGTGTCTGCCGGCGAATGCCCGCCTCGACGCGGGCGATCATATCGGCCTCGCGGATCTCCAGGATGCGGTTCATGCGGACGGTGTCGAGGCTGATGCCGCCATGCACGGGAATCGCCGCACCTTCGAGGCCGGAGCCGGCACCGAAGGGCACCAGCGGTATCTTGTAGCGATCCGCGATACGGACGATCTCGGCCACCTCCTCGGTGGTCTCGGGCTCGACCACCACGTCCGGCAAGTGGCCTGGATGATGGCTTTCGTCACCGCCGTGGTGGTGGCGCACGGCCTCGGAATCGCGCGCCCGGGTGCCGAACCGCGCCTTCAGCGCGGCAACGGCGCCGGCAATGTCCGGCTTCAGACGAAAAGGGCTGTTCATTCGGCCGCCACCCGCACGCCGACGTTGGCGCGCCAAGCGACAAGGCGGCACACCGCCTCATCAAGCGTCTCTCGGCGCTTGGCAAAGCAGAACCGGATGTGCGTGCGAACGTCGCGGTTGCCGTAGAAGGACGAGATCGGCACAGCGGCGACGCCGGCCTCGCGGGTGATGCGTTGGCAGAAGGCGAAGTCGTCGCCGTCAGGGTCGAGATCACCAAGTTCGGCCAGCGCGAAATAGGTCGCCTCGACGTCAGCCACCCTGAAGCCGGCCGCCCGGAGGCCGCCGAACAGGATGTCGCGCCGCTCGGCCAGCGTAGCGCGCAGGCTGTCGAAATAGCTGTCAGTCTGGTTGAGGCCGAAGGCGACCGCCGCCTGCAAGGCTGGCGGCGTGGTGAAGGTGATGAACTGATGCGCCCGGGCGATCGGGGCCAGCAGCCGCTTGTCGGCGGTGACGTAACCCACTTTCCAGCCGGTGACCGAGAAGGTCTTGCCGGCCGAGCCGATGCGCACCACCCGGTCGCGTACCTCCGGCAGGGCGAACAACGTGCGATGGCGGTGGCCATCAAAGACGAGATGCTCATAGACCTCATCGGAGATGGCAACGAGATCGTGCTTCACCAGCAGATCGGCGAGGAAACGCAGTTCCTCGTGGCTGATGATGCGACCGGTCGGATTCCAGGGCGTGTTGATGACGATCGCCCGGGTGCGCGGCGTGATTGCCTTTTCAAGGCGATCGGTCGGCAGCTCCCAGAGCGGCGGCTCGAGGCGCACTGGCACCGGCACGCCACCGGCGCGACGGATGATGGTGGCGTAGCTGTCATAGGCAGGCTCGAACAGGATCACTTCGTCGCCGGGCTCGATGAGGCCGAAAAAGGCATCGCTCAGTGCCTCGGTCGCCCCGGAGGTGACGAGCACCTCCTGCTCCCAGTCGACCTCGATATCGAGGAAGCGGCGCGTGTTGGCGGCCACCGCCTGGCGCAGCGCCGGCAGGCCGAGCATCGGCGGATACTGGTGCGGCCCGGCGCGTAGCGCCTCGATCGCCGCCTCGACAACCGCTTCGGGCTCCAGGCCTTCGGGAAAGCCCTGCCCGAGATTGATGGCGTCGGTTTCCGTCGCGAGGCGCGACATGGCCTCGAAGATGGAAGTGCCGATGGCGCCGAAAACCGAGCTGACCATGTCGTCGTCCCCTACCGCGCGGCGAAGGCCACCGGCCATTGGAGACGATGATAGGAATACTGACGTAATAGACTAAGTATATTATTCGAAATGTCGGGCGATGCCGGAAACGTTGTTCTCCGCCAGCGCCGGCTGGACGGCGGAATCGTCTCCCGAGCCAGAGAAGGATGGAGCGTCACTTCATCCCGCCACCGGTTCGACGCGGCAACAGCCATCCGCCTTCCGGGCCGAAAACGCAAAATCAGACCACTACAAGCGCCGACAGAACGCTTAACTTTTCCACAACGCGGCAAAAGCGCCTCTCGGGGCACTTCGCCGCCGTTCTGGCAAAGGGAGACACGCGGATGGCGACGCTCATTCTTCCGGGCTGGCAGGGCTCGGGGCCTGAACATTGGCAGGCGCACTGGCTCGACCTGATGGACCGGACGGTGCTGGTGCGCCAGCGCGACTGGGATCATCCCGACCTTGAGGATTGGCTGGCGGCGGCGATCGAGGCGATCGGGCACCATCCCAACCCGATCCTGGTCGGCCACAGCCTCGGCGCCATCCTGATCGCCCATCTCGCCAGCCGCCATCCCGACCTGCCGATCGCCGGCGCGCTTCTGGTCGCCCCGGCCGACGTCGACAATCAAGCGGCCAACGTGCCGGCCCTCGCGTCTTTCGCCCCCATTCCAACCGGGCCGCTCGGCTTTCCGGCCATCGTGGTCGGCAGTCGCAATGACCCCTGGATGCCGCCGGCCCGTGCCCGCATCCTCGCCCGCATGTGGGAGGCGGAGTATGTCGACGCCGGCCGCGCCGGTCACATCAACGCCGCCACCGATCTCGGCGCATGGCCTGAGGGCCAGAGGCTGCTCGCCCACCTGACGTCTGGCGTCCGGAGCCGGTCGCTGGCGCTCGGCGGTGGCTTCTGTGGCAATGCGCGCAAGACGATTTTCCCATCGGCCACTGCCGCGAACTGAAAATGCGAGGTGGAGGCGATCTAAAGAATACCAAATCTGTCGTCTATGCTGTCGCCATGCTCGAATGGTCGCCGAACGCCGGTGCTGCGGCGTCCCTGCTTTCGAGGAGCGCTCCATGACCTATCAGCCGACCTCCGTCACCCTGCCCTTCGTCGATATTTCCCGCTTTCGCGGCCCGGCCGAGGAGCGGGGTCGCTTCATCGACGAGTTGCGCCGGATCCTTTACGACCACGGCTTCTTCTACCTCACCGGCCATGGCGTGCCGCAAGCGCTGGTCGACGAGACCATTGCCGCCGCCAAGCGTTTCTTCGCCCTGTCGACCGAGGAAAAGCTGAAGGTGGAGATGGTCAATTCACCGCATTTCCGCGGTTACAACCGGCCCGGTTGGGAACTGACGCGCGGCGAAAAGGACTGGCGCGAGCAGATCGACATCGCCACCGAGGCGGAGACGCTGCCAGACGACCCTTCCAAGCCGTGGAATCGTCTGACCGGCCCCAATCAGTGGCCGGAGGCCATCCCCGAATTCAGACCACTGGTCCTCGAATACCAGGCCGAGGTGACGCGCGTCGGCCTTGAGGTGCTGAAGGCCATCTCTGTGGCGCTCGGGCAGGACGAGGACGTCTTTTCCGACATCTATACGCCGCTGCCGACCCAGCTTCTGAAACTGATCCGCTATCCGGGGCGCGATGTTGCCGAGAGTTCGCAGGGCGTCGGTGCCCACAAGGACGGCGGTTTCGTCACCGTGCTGCTTCAGGACAAAGTCGAGGGGCTGCGCGTCCGCACCGAGGACGGACGGTGGATCGATGCGCCGCCGGTTCCGGGCACCTTCATCATCAACACCGGCGAGGTGCTGGAACTGGCGACGCAGGGCTATGTCCGCGCCGACGTCCATGACGTGGTGGCGCCGCCAGCTGGCGTCGAGCGCTTCTCCGTCGCCTTCTTCCTTGGGGCGCGGGTGGATTCGGTGGTGCCGGTGATCGAATTGCCCGAGGAACTCGAGGACAAGCGGCGCGGTGTCACCGTCGATCCGCTCAATCCGATCTTCCAGAACGTCGGTCGCAATGCCCTGAAGAGTCGGCTGCGCTCGCACCCGGATGTTGCCCGCCGGCACCATGCCGACCTGCTCTCCGCCGACGAACTGGCCAACACCGGCCCCGGCTCGGCCTATTGACGAGCTTCAGTCGCCGATCTGCGCATCGGCCGTGCGAGACTTCTCGATCATGTCCTGAAGCGTCGTGCCGTCGAGCACGGCGGCCATGGCGTCGCGCACTTCCGTCATGACGAGGCGGACGGCACAGGTCCGGAGGTCGCCGCAGTCGTCGCAGGGCTGAAAGGCGGTGCGGCTGGCGCAGGCGATCGGCGCCAGCGGCCCGTCGAGCGCCCGCACCACCGGACCGATGACGATCTCGGCGGCGGGACGGCTCAGCGCGAAGCCGCCGCCCGGACCTTTCCACGAGCGAACGAAGCCGGCATTCTTCAGGTCGCGCATGATGGCGTCGAGAAACTTCTTGGAGATCGTCTCGCGCTCGGCGATCTCGGCCACCTGGATCGCCTTGCCCTGTTCCGAACGCGCCAGATAGACGAGCGCCTTGAGCCCGTATTTGCCCTTCTTGGTCAGCATCGCTCGTTCGCCTCCGGAACCGTTCAGGCGGACATAGCCGGGCACAGGGTTACCGTCAATCGATCCATTGCCGTCGCAGCGTCTCAAAAAGTCGCTGAAATCCGGACAACCGACATTGCCGGACGATCTCCGAGTGTCGCGCATTGCTGACCGCTGGGGAAACCCTGTCCATCGGCGGATGACGATGAAGGATGTGATGGCGCCGTCGGGGGCATGTTACACACCCCTGCCACTGATGTACGCGGATGGCACGGCTTGGTGTTCCGCGTGAAATGACTGCATTCTCAGCAAAATTTTCTTTCTCCACCTCTCCAGCATCCGTTAGGTGGAACGAATTTTCGCCTATTGTCTATAATTTTGATAGTTTATGTTTTGGCCTGATGGCATCGACCTGCTTAATTCGTCATCAGAGCCCGCCACCGATCGAGCGTTTCTCTCCACTCTCGGTTTCCATCCATTTGGCGGGCTCACCACATTTTCGATAGGTGAACTCATGTCATTCCATATCGGACTCGGCCAGGGTCTGAAGGCTGCCGCCGTCGCAGTTGCCTTTGGTGGCGCCCTTCTGTCGCAGGCACACGCCGGACCGACGCTTGATGCCATCCAGCAGCGCGGCGTGATCAAGGTCGGCGTCGGCACCTCGCCGGGCTTCTTCGCCCCGGACTCCGCCGGCAAGTGGCAGGGATTTTTTGTCGACTTCGGCCGCGCTCTCGCCGTCACCGTCTTCAACGACCCCAACAAGGTTGAATTCACCTCGTCGTCGCCGCAGCAGCGCCTGCCGGCCCTGCAAGCCGGCGAGTTCGACATCCTGTTGTCGGGCGTGACGCAGACCATCACCCGCGCCTTCAAGCTCGGCTTCCACTTCGGGCCGGTCCTGTTCTATGACGGCCAGGGCCTGTTGGTGAACAAATCGCTCGGCGTCGAGAAGGCCGCCGACCTCGACGGCGCCACCATCGGCGTGCAGTCGGGCACCACCGGCGAACTCAACATCGCCGACTTCTTCCGCAAGACCGGCAAGAAATACACGCCGGTGGTGATCGAGGACTCCAAGGAGTTCGTCGCCGCCCTCGAGTCCGGCCGCGTCGACGCCCTGACACAGGACAGCTCCGACCTCGCCATCCGCCGCAGCCTGCTCGCCAAACCCGACGACTTCATCGTGCTGCCCGAGCGCCTGTCCAAGGAGCCGCTGGTTCCGGCCGTCCGCGCCGGTGACGACCGCTGGCTGGAGATCGTCAACTGGACGATCTACGCCACCATTCAGGCCGAGGAATTCGGCATCACGCAGGGGAACGTCGACGAGTTCCTGAAGAGCGAAGACCCGGCGATCAAGCGCTTCCTCGGCGTCGATACCTCGCTCGGCGAGGCCATCGGCCTCGATCCGAAGTTCGCCTACAACATCATCAAGGCGGTCGGCAACTACGGCGAGATCTTCGACCGCAACATCGGCCTGAAGACACCGGTCGGCTTTGAGCGCGGCTACAACGAACTGTGGACCAAGGGCGGCCTGATCTACTCGCCGCCGTTCCGTTAAGCCGGGACAAGACGAAATGGTCGACGTCGTGACGAACACGTCCGTCGAAGACGAGGCTCCGGGGCGTTCGCAACCCGGAGTCCTTGCCTTTTTCCGCCTCTGGCTGGGTCACTGGCCACTTGCACAGATCGCTCTTTACCTCGGTACCCTGCTGCTCTTTGTCTATCTCGGGCGCAATCTCGTTGCCAACATGGCAAGACTCGGCCTCACGCCGGGCTTTGAGTTTCTCGACCATGCCGCCAATTACGAGATCGGCGAGGGCTTCATCGCCTATGCTGCCGGCGACAGTTACGCCCGCGCCGCTCTGGTTGGCCTCATCAATACCGTGGCTGTCTCGGCACTCGGCTGCCTGCTCGCAACAGTGCTTGGGGTCGGCTTCGGCATCGCTCGCCTGTCCGCCAACCCGCTCATCTCGCGTCTGGTGCAGGGATATGTCGAGATACTGCGCAATACGCCGCTGCTCCTGCAGCTGTTCGCCTGGAACACCGTGATTCACCTGTTGCCGGGGCCGCGGCAGGCGCTGTCGCCGCTGCCCGGTGTACTGCTGACCAGCCGCGGCCTGTTTCTGCCGACCATCGGCACCGAAGGTCACGGGCTTACCCTCATTTTCGCGGTCGCCATTGCCGTGATCTTCACTCGTCTGGTTCTCAGGCGCAGACGGCGGCTGACCGGCCCCCTCGCGCGCCGCGTCGTCCTCCTCACCTACGCGGCGACCGTGCTGGCTCCCCTCGTCATCGCCGCCGGCCTGGGTGTCTCCTTCACATTCGACCAACCGACACTGAAGGGATTCAACATTCGCGGCGGCATATCGATGACGCCGGAATTCGCCGCGCTGATGCTGGGGCTCGCCGTCAACGCCTCGGCCTCGATTGCCGAAACGGTCCGCAGCGGCATCCTTGCCATTCCCAAGGGGCAATGGGAGGCCGCTGGCTCGCTCGGCCTCCGGCCCTTCGCCGTGCTGCGTCTCGTCGTGCTGCCGCAGGCGCTCCGGATCATCATCCCCGTGATGACGTCGAGCTATCTCAGCCTCACCAAGAATTCCTCGCTCGCCGTCGCCATCGGCTTTCCCGACCTCGTCAGCATCCTCAACACCACGGCCAACGTCACCGGCCAGGCGCTCGAGGTGATCGCGCTGATGGTGGGCGCCTATCTCACCCTCAGCCTTGCAACATCGGCCATCATGAACGCCTACAACCGCCGCTATGCTCTCAGGGGGAGTTGCCGATGAGTGCGCTGCGCGCCCCGTCCGTCCTCGACCGCTCGCCCTTCCTCAAAGCGACTATCGGCTCCCGGGGCAACATCGCCATCTCGCTCACAGTGCTGGCCCTGGCGGCAGTGTCGCTGCCGCCGATCCTCCGTTGGCTCCTACTCGATGCCGTATGGGTTGGCACCGCCGAAACCTGCAAGACCAGCTCGGGCGCCTGCTGGGCCTTCATCGGCGAGAAGCTGAAGTTCATTACCCTTGGCTTTTACCCCCAAGACCTCGAATTCCGCGCCTATGGCGCCATCGGCCTGCTCCTTGGGCTCGTCGCCACGTCCGCCAGCCCGCGCTGCTGGGGACGGGGATTGGTCATCGCCTGGATCGTCGGCCTGCTCGGCGCCATCTGGCTGCTCGGCGGCGGCGGTCCGCTGTCGGTGGTGCCCACCGAGAAATGGGGTGGGCTGCCGGTGACGCTACTGTTGTCCTTCGGCAGTTTCATCCTCGCGTTCCCACTGGCTATCGTGCTCGCCCTGGCCCGGCGGTCGAAGCTGGGTGGCATCCGCCTCTATGCCGTCACCCTGATCGAGGTGGTACGCGGCGTCCCCTTCATTGCCATTCTCTATGCGTCGACGCTGTTGTTCCCGCTGATGCTTCCGGCAGGGGCGGCCATCGACAAGTTCGCCCGCGCCGGTTTCGCGCTGTCGATCTTTGTTGCCGCCTACCTGGCCGAGATCGTGCGGGCCGGCCTGCAGGCCGTACCCAAGGGACAGTCGGAAGCCGCCGCCTCGCTCGGCCTCACCCACTGGCAAACGCTGCGCCTCGTCGTATTGCCGCAGGCGCTGAAACAGGTGATCGCGCCAATCGTCAACCTGGCAGTCGGCATCTTCCAGGATACGACGCTGGTGGCGATCATCGGCATGTTCGACCTTCTCAACGCCGCACGGGCCGCCGCCACCGACCAGCTATGGCTCGGATTCTATGCCGAGGCCTACGTGTTCGCGGCCATCGTCTACTTCGTCTTCTGCTTCGCCGCCGCCCGCTACAGCCTGTGGCTGGAACGACACCTGCGCAGCCCCTGACGGCGCCAGGCAAATACATTCGGAAAATCACGGTGAACGCGGCATTTCGTTCCCAGCTTGGCTGCCAAAAGAAAAATATAAAGCTGATAGTCTATTGGAAATTTGGCTAGCTTGCCCTCGAGATGCGGCCTCAGGCCAAACCATCCAGGAGCAGGAGAATGCCCGAGGGGCGAATGCCGAACGTCTTGACCAACAGCGGATACCCGCTGTCGCGTATCGGGTTGGGAACAGCGGTGTTCGGCAACGATGGCCCCGAGCCCATGCGCGCCCGTCGGACGATCCTAGCCACTCGCCGACCTGCCACGGCCTGGAGCCTTGCCTGGACGGGGATTTCCGCCATCGCAGTTGATGCCCGATGTCCCGAGCACATCGACGCCGTCGCCGAGGCGCCCGCCATCGGGCTGTCGGTCCGCGACGTTTCCGATATCGCCAATCTCTTGCCCGACCTCGACGGCGATCGCGGCCCGGGACATCCCCGACGGTTCGCCAAGACGGCGTGACGCCGACATCCGCCCTCTCAGGAGAAGATCATGTCCGTTCTCAGGAAACCCGCCCGTTCGGCGCTCGATCTGATCGGCGCCACGCCGGTCGTCGAACTCACCCGTTTCGATACCGGCCTCTGCCGGCTGTTCGTCAAGCTGGAGAGCGCCAACCCAGGCGGCTCCATCAAGGACCGGGTCGCTCTTTCGATGATTTCGGCCGCCGAAGCCGATGGCCGCCTGAAGCCGGGCGGTACCATCGTCGAGGCGACGGCCGGCAACACCGGCCTCGGCCTGGCGCAGGTCGGTCTGCCCAAGGGCTACAAGGTGATCCTCGTCGTGCCCGACAAGATGTCGCGTGAGAAGATCGCCCATCTGCGGGCACTGGGTACCGACGTGCGCATCACCCGTTCCGACGTCGGCAAGGGACACCCGGCCTATTACCAGGACATGGCCGAACGCCTCGCCGCCGAACTCGGAGCCTTCTACGTCAACCAGTTCGCCAACCCGGCCAACCCGGCCGCCCACGAGACGACGACCGCACCGGAGATCTTCGAGCAACTGGACGGCGACGTCGATGCCATCGTGGTCGGCGTCGGCTCGGGCGGTACATTGTCCGGAATCGGCCGCTATTTCAAACGGGTATCGCCGAAGACGGAGATGGTGCTGGCCGATCCCGCCGGCTCGATACTGGCGCCGCTGGTCAACACCGGCGAGACGATCGAAGCCGGGTCATGGGCGGTCGAAGGCATCGGCGAGGATTTCGTTCCGGACAATTGCGACCTGACGTTGATTTCGTCGGCCTACACGGTGACCGATGCCGAGAGTTTCGCCGTCGCCCGCGAGCTGCTGGCCAAGGAAGGCATCCTCGCCGGCTCGTCGTCGGGCACGCTGCTTGCCGCCGCGCTTCGCTATTGCCGCGCCCAGACCCGACCAAAGCGGGTGGTGACGCTGATCTGCGACACCGGCGCCAAATATCTCTCCAAAGTCTATGACGACGGCTGGCTGGCCGAGCAGGGCCTTGCCGACCGGCCACTGCGCGGCAATCTCTCCGATCTCGTCATTCGCCGCCAGAAGGACGGATCCACCGTCACCGTCGCCCCGGACGACACCCTCGCCACCGCCTACAAACGCATGCGTCAGGCCGACGTGTCGCAACTGCCGGTGGTCGCCGCCGGACGACTGGTCGGCATCCTCGACGAGGGTGACCTGTTCGTGGCTCTCGGGCGCGGCGCCGCCAACGGCAATTCGCGCTTTGGTGAGTTGGTCGGCGACCACATGATCGCCGATTTGCACACGCTGCAGTCCATCGAGCCGGTCAGCGCCGCCCTGCCGCTGTTCGAGCGCGGCGAGGTCGCCCTCGTCCTCGACGGCGCCGACTTCCTCGGCGTGGTCACCCGCGTCGATCTCATCAATCACCTGAGGCTTCATTCGTGACCTACCAGCCCCCGCGCATCAACCACCGGCTCGCCTTCTCGACCCGCACCATCCATGGCGGCCAGAGCCATGACCCCACCACCGGCGCCGTCATGGTGCCGATTTACGCCACCTCCACCTTTGCCCAGACGAGCCCCGGCGTGCACAAGGGCTGGGAATACGGCCGCACCCACAACCCGACGCGGCAAGCCTTCGAGCGGGCGATCGCCGACCTCGAGAGCGGCACGGCGGGCTTCGCCTTCGCGTCCGGCCTCGCCGCCATCGCCAACATCCTGGAAACCCTCGACCACGGCTCGCACATCGTCGCCTCCGACGACCTCTACGGCGGCACCTTCCGCCTGATCGACAAGGTACGGCGCCGTTCTGCCGGCCTCGACGTCTCCTTCGCCGACTTCCGTGATCCTGCGGCCATCGAGGCGGCGATCCGTCCGGAGACGAAGCTGATCTGGGTGGAGACGCCGACCAACCCGATGCTGAAGGTCGTCGACCTCCAGACGGTCGCCGCCATCGGCCGCAAGCACGGTATCGTCACCGTCGCCGATAATACCTTTGCCAGCCCGGCCATCCAGCGGCCGCTCGAACACGGCATCGACCTGGTCGTCCATTCGACGACCAAGTATCTCAACGGCCACTCCGACATGATCGGCGGCGCCGTTGTGGTCGGCGACAATGCCGAGCTGAGGGAACGTCTCACCTTCCTGCAGAACGCCGTTGGTGCGGTGTCCGGGCCGTTTGACAGTTTCCTGGCGCTCCGCGGCCTCAAGACGCTGGCGCTCCGCATTGAGCGCCACAGTCAGAACGGTCTTGCCATCGCCCGTTATCTTGAGGGGCGCAAGGGCATCAAGCGCGTGATCTATCCCGGCCTCGAAAGCCACCCCCAGCACGCTCTCGCAAAATCCCAGATGTCGGCCTTCGGCGGCATCGTCAGCGTCGAGCTCGACCGTGACCTTGAGGGGACCAAGCGCTTTCTCGAAAACACGCACCTGTTCACGCTGGCCGAAAGTCTCGGCGGCGTCGAGAGTCTGATCGAGCATCCGGCCATCATGACGCACGCCTCGATCCCAGCCGACAAACGCGCCGCGCTCGGCATTTCGGACGGCTTCGTTCGTCTTTCCGCCGGCATCGAGGATGGCGCCGACCTGATCGACGACATCAGGGCCGCCCTCGACGCCTGACCCGCGCAAAGGGTTTGAATAGAACGGGCCGGAAGGATGACCTCCGGCCCGTTTGGTTGTTCAAGCTGCTTTCAGATCACGCCACGGCGCGCGCCCGCTCACGGTCGGCCCGCTCCATGCGCACGATGTGTTCGGCCCACGACGCCGACCATTCCCGCAGTTCGACCTGGCTGAGCGGGGTCGGAACCTTTGACGTCTCGTGCTCGGCGATGTGCCTGGCCAGCGCCCGGTAGACATCGGCCTGCTCGGACTGCGGTGCCGCCTCGATGGTGGTCTTTCCGGACAGCTCGGCCTGCGTGACGGTCAGCGAGCGTGGCACGTACTGGACGATCGGTGTCGAGGTCCGCTTGGCGAAATCCTCGATGATGTCGCGCTGGAAATCCGTGTTGATCGAGTTGGCGATGATGCCGCCAAGCAGCGCACCACCGCTCGACGAGAATTTCTCGATGCCGCGAAACAGGTTGTTGGCGGCGTAGATGGCCATGAAATCGGCCGATGACACCGTGAACACATGCTCGGCGATGCCCTCGCGCACCGGTACGGCGAAGCCGCCGCACACCACGTCGCCCAGCACGTCGTAGATGACGTAGTCGAGGTCGAGATCCTCGAAGATGCGTTGCTGCTTGAGGAGTTCGACGGCGGTGATGATGCCGCGACCGGCGCAGCCGACGCCCGGCGCCGGACCGCCGGCCTCGACGCAATAGATGCCGCCGAAGCCCTTGAACACCGCCTCACGGGCATCGACGCGCCGCTTCTCGGCCAGAAGATCGAGAACCGACGGGATGTATTCGCCGCCGCGCAGTGTCGTGGTGGAGTCGGCCTTCGGGTCGCAGCCGAACTGCATCACCTTGTAGCCGGCCTCGACGAGGGCGGCGGAGATGTTGGACGTGGTGGTCGACTTGCCGATGCCACCCTTGCCGTAGATGGCGATCTGCTTGGGTTTGCGGGACATATACAAAGGCTCCTGTGACTATGGATCGGGATCAGCCGTGCGAGAAGGTCGGCTCTGTCTGGAGATCGTCGCCGTAGAGTTCGGCCGTGTGGTCGGTGAGGCCCGGCACGCCGGCCGCGTCGGCCCGGCAGCGCTGGCAGTGGGTGAACACCTTGAGATGCTGGGCGGCAGCGGCACGCGCCTTGTGGCGCTCGACAAAGCCCGGCTCCTTGAGGTGCTTGAGCCGATGCTCGGGGATCAGCGGAATGATGTTGATCATCCGGGCCCCGGCCGCCGCCACCGTTCTGGCGATGTCGTCGATGTGGTGGTCGTTGATGGTCGGGATCAGCACCGTATTGATCTTGATGGTGAAGCCGAGTTCGGCAGCACGGGCGATACCGGCGAGCTGGCTGTCGATCAGTTGCTTGCCGGCCGCGACGCCATCGATCCTTTTGCGCTGCCAGGCAAGCTGGGGCGTGATCTTCGCCTGGATGTCCGGATCGACCGAATTCACCGTCACCGTCAGCGTCGTCACGCCGGCCGCTTTGAGGTCCTCGATGCGGGCCGGCAGTTGCAGACCGTTGGTGGAGACACAGAGCGTCAGCTCCGGCCAGCGGGCGTGGATCCGGGCAAAGGTGTCGATGGCATGATCGCTGGCCAGCGGATCGCCGGGGCCGGCGATGCCGACGACGGAGAGGTTGGGAATCAGCCGCACGGCGCGTTCCACCACCTCGACCGCCTCCATCGGCTTCAGCAGCCGAGCCGTGACGCCAGGCCGTTGCTCGACGCGGTTGACGTCGCGCCGGCAGAAGGCGCAGGCGATGTTGCAGGCCGGCGATACCGGCAGATGCAGCCGCGCCGCCTTGGCATGGCCTTCGGCCGTCGTCGAAAAGCAGGGATGCCTGCCCTCAAGATCGGGGAAGGCCGGCTGCATGGCGGCTTGGCGCATGCCGTGGGCGGTGCAGGCCAAGGATGCTATGCCGGGATCGCTCATGCTGCGGTCTCCGCGGTGAACAGGCCATCGAAGGCGGCAAGCTGGCGTACCGTGTCGTCGACCGTGTCGTCGGTTTCGAAAGCGAGAATGCCGAGCTTGGTCAAACGGTTGATGGCGCACTCACCGAGCCGTGACACCACCACTGCCTTGCAGTCGGCAATGAGGGCAACCGAGGCGTCCATCACCGCCTCGGCCCGATCGCTGCAGCCGGTACCACAGGCCGGGCGATTGTTGCGCGTTTCGAGAAAGCGTGAGCCGGCAGGGCCGACCTCCCAGATCTCGAAGCGGGTGGCGTGGCCGAAATGCTCGCTCACCCGGGCGCCGGTCGACGTTCCGATGGCGACGCGTATCGCGCCGGATGGAGGGGCCGGATCGGAGGTTGCCGTCATAACGCGGTCCCCTCCGGGTTTTCCTCGGTCGACTGCCGAACCACTGTCGTGTAGGTGCGCTCGATCAGTTGCAGCGCTCCGCGATAGCCGATGTAGGAGCGCGACAGCACCACCTCGTCGGTGACCGGGTAGCTGATTTCGACCAGCGGCGCGTCGATCTCGCCGGCAATACCTGTTTCCCAGGTCGAACCAAAGACGATCGGCAGTTCGCCGACCCGCGGGTGGGCGCGAATGGCGGCATGCGCCTTGTGCCCGTCGGACTCAAACAAGGGATCGGCGTCGATGCCGGGCGCCAGGTCGCGGAAGGCGGCGCGGATCGCCGCGCGCTCGCTCTCCGGCGGGTTCTCGGTGATGACGACGACGCCGGGGTTGAGACCGAGATCGCCGACCAGGAACTTGGCGACGGCCAGCGCGTAGGCGCTGTCGGCGACGATGTTCACCTCGGATGGCAGCCGGTACTGGCTGGTACAGCCGGCGTAGAACTGGGCGAAATCGCGCAGATAGTGATAGTAGGTCTTCTCCTCGCGGGCGATGAAGGCGTCGACCTTCCGTCGGTCCAGACCGGCATGATCGCCCACCTTGCGCAGGAAGGCCGCCGTCGCGCGCGCGCCGACCGGCAAGGCCGGGATGTGCAGCGTCGTCTGGTCGTAGGCGGCTTCGAGGTCGCGGGCGATCGACAGTCCGAGCCAGGGGCCCAGCACCAGATTGACTGCGGCCGAGGGAATGGCGCGCCACTCGGACAACCCTTCGGAGGCCGGGCCGAACAGGATGTTCACCTCAAGGCCGATGCCTTCGAGGATGCGACGAATTTCGGTGAGATCGCCGCGCCAGAACGGGTTCTGGTAGGGGAGCAGCGCCCAAACGTTGACGAGGCCAGTCCGTTTCGGCACTGCCGGTTGCTTGGCGACATACTGTTCGATGATCGCCTTCACCACGGTCTCGTGGCCGGTGAAGTTGGTGCCGCGATAGCCGAGCGTTTCGGCGAAGACGATGGGCACGCCGCGCCGCTGGTAGCCCTTGACGAGGTTCTCGACGTCGTCGCCGACAAGGCCGGGAATGCAACCGGACTGAACGACGTAAAGCTCGGCCTCCATCACCTTCAACGTGGAGGTGATCAGTTCGTCGAGCCGGTCGGCACCGCCGAAAATCACCTCCTTGTTGCCGATGTTGGTGGAGGGAACGTGGAACTCTCCGCCCTGATAGCCGGAGATGCCGGATAGCGCGTGGAACTGCTTCGACGCACAACCGGGACCGCAATGGGTGATTGGAATCGCTCCCTCGACGGCGATCACCGAGGTGAGCGCACCGAGGGCGCAAGCGTAGCGCACCTGTTCAATCGGACCCGGCTGGGCCGCAAACGAGCTGGAGGTGTCCGTGGAAATCTGGCTGACGACGTTCATTGATATCTCCGGGGTATCTCCGGCTCACTCGGCGGCTTCGGCAGTGTCGAGGGCGTAGGGGTTGGTCTGTTCGAGCCACCACGGCTGGTAGGGGAAGGCCGAATGGGCGGCGACATCCTCATAGAAGCGCCGACGCGGCAGAACCCGCAGAATGGCGCGTCCGATGGTCAGCAGGCCCTCGTAGCCAAGGCCGTCGTTTGAGTAGAAGATCGGCAGGACCGGAATACCGAGCCTGCCGGCCAGGGTCGCCGTGGTGCCGGAATGACGGCAGATGACGAAGTCCGGGTTGGAGCGCTTCAACGCCGCGTGCGTCTGGAAATGCTGGTCCGGGCTGACGGTGAAGTTCTCGATCTCGCCGGTCGTCTGGATGAGATGGCCGAGCGAATCCTGCTCCGGATCGCCGCTGTCGGTCGAGGGATCGTGGTGGAAGGAATAGGCATCGTCGACGGTAACGCCGAGTTCGCGCAGGTCGGCGATCAGACCGTGGGCGAAGGCGGCACCGGCGGCGACGAAGCCCTTTTTGCCCTTCAGAAGACCGCGCAGCCGTTCGAGTTCCGGCGCGATGCGGGCGCGTTCGGAAGCGATTACCGCTTCGACCAGATGTTCGCGCTGGGTGACGCGGGCAATGTCGCGCAGCCAGTTGTCGGTGGCGTCCTGGCCATAGGGCAGCGGCGCGCGGATTTCCGGCACGCCGTATTCCTGCTCGAGGCCGGTGGCGAGATAGCTGAGCACGAAGCACATGGTCACCGTCGCCGCCGCCGTCGACAGGTCGGCGAGACGTTCGAGCGAGTTGCCCCCCATGATCAGGTTGACCTTGAGGCCGAGCGGTCCGACCAGCGGCGTGAACACGTCGGGTCCGCCGAGGTGGATGACGTTGAGCAGGTCGGGGTTCTTCTCGTGCGTCCGGTTCGGCACCAGGCGGCGCAGGATGCCATGCTCGATGACGTCCCAACCGGACGACCAGTGCCGCGACTTGAAGCCCTCACAGTGCAGGGCAACGATGGGAATGCCGAGTTCGTCCTCAAGCTGGCGGGCCGTGCCGTCGACGTCGTCACCGATGATGCCGGTGGCACAGGAGGTGGCGACGAAGATGACACGCGGGTGGTGCCGCTCATAGGCGTCGCGGATGGTCTCGGCGAGGCGATCGACGCCGCCGAACACCATGTCCTGCTCACCGAGGTTGGTGCAGATCGACTTCGGATCTTCCGGCTTCCAGCCGCGCCGGGCGGCGAGATCGCGGGAATAGCGCGAGGTAAAGGACTGGCTCGACGCGCAACCGATCGGCGAATGCTGGATGACCACCGTGTCCTTGATGATGGTGGCGTTGGTGACGGCGATCTGCTCGGCGCACATCGACGCCTGCGAATAGGGGCTGTTCAACTCGCACAGCCGCTTGCCGCCGGGGCCGCAGTCGCGACCACAGCCGAAGGTAAAGGCAGAGTCCTTGGCCAGTTGGGAGGCGGGACCATCCCACTGGGTTATGGTGCCGAGCCGCTGGTCGCGCGTCTCGGCTTGCGGCGTGCGTAGGTTGATCGCCATGGCTGTGAAGTCCTGTCGGTTGGCCGCGGGAACATCGGTCGCGGACGGCAAGACCTTCGGCGCGACCCATGGCGCCAACAAATCATACGTGACTAAAAGACGATAGATTTTGTATTTTAAAAGCCGGAACCAGGCAGCAGAAATTGCTCACTGAGGTTCGACAAAGAGAAAACCAGTTCCAAACCAACAACTTAGTATAAAGTACATAAGGGCTTTTACTTGTATCTCCTATGCATTTGTTCCAGGCCCTGACCTCGATCTTTCAAGCAGCGCGTTTTGTTCGGGCTGAGACGATCGAACTGGACGCCATACCAAAGGACTCCATCAAAGGGCGCAGTCACGCAACGGCCGGCAATTTGCGGCCGGCGTAGATCTACCCGGAAAGATCATCCGACGAGACCACGCGAACACGTTCTTCTAGATAGGGGCCGCCTGGATCGGTTTTCCGCCAAGGTCGATGAATGCAGAACGCTTGCGCTTGAGGCTGCGATCTTTGGCGGATAACTTTTAGTCGTTGAACGCACACTGTTCCTGAAAGCAAGAGAACCATCATGTCGGCCCAAACGGCGAAAGTCATCGATCTTGCGGCGTTTCGTCTGGCTCGCACAGCGGGCCGCGGCGAGGTGCCCAGCATGCCGATGCCCGCGCCGCTGCTGCCGGTGATCTGGGTTCCAGTTTGGGCTTACGTGCCTGTCGTCGGTTTCGGCGCCTGACCATGAGCCTGCGCGTCGTGACCGACGCCCTCCCCGAAGACGACGGCAAAACCGACATCGCCGATGAGATTCCCGCCATCGTCGGCTTCAATCTCCGCAAGCTCAGGACGCGACGCGGCCACTCGCTCGAGCGGCTGGCCAAGCTGTCCGGGGTCAGCCGGGCCATGCTCGGCCAGATCGAAACCGGCAAAAGCGCACCCACAATTTCCGTGCTCTGGAAGATCGCCACGGCGCTCGACGTGTCTTTTGCAACGCTGCTCACCAACGAAACCGAGCGTGGTGTGACGGTCTTGTCGCGCGCCAAGGCGAAGGTGCTGGCGTCCTCGGAAGGGCGCTTCCAATCGCGGGCTTTGTTTCCCTTCGATGGCGAGCGAAAGGTGGAGTTCTACGAACTCCGCATCGCCGGCTTGCATCGTGAAGTGGCGGGCGCTCACCAGCAGGGGACGGTGGAGAATCTGGTGGTGTCGAGCGGGACCATCGAGATCGTCGCCGGAGACGAACCGCCGCGCGTGCTGTCGGAAGGCGACGCCATCGTCTTTGATGCTGACGTGTCGCATTCCTACCGCAACCTTGGCACCAGCGAGGCTGTCCTCTATCTCGTCATGACCTATGTCGAAGAAGTCCGGGTCTGACGTCTGATCGGAAAAAGGGCCGCAGACTTTCGTCCGCAGCCCCCTCTGGAGGTCCTGATGCTGCCGGCGGTCAGGCCATCTGGCAGCACATCATCGGCATACCGCCGCACATCATCATCATGGGCATGCCGCCCTGCATCATCGACATCATGCGCTTGCAGCAGTCCATGAACATATCCATGTTGGCGCCGTCCATCGGCATCATCTCGCACGCCATGCCATTCTTGGTCATCGTGCAGGTCATCTTGGCCATCATGACCGGCATCATCTGGGGCATCATGCCGCCCATCATCGGCATCATGCCATTCATCATGCCACCCATCATCTGCGGCATCATGCCGGGCATCATGTTGCCCATCATCGGCATCTGCATCATGGGCATCATCGGCTGCATGTTCATGGCGGTGTTCATCGTCTTTGCTCCGGTTCGACGCGCGGCGTCGTGAATTTCGATGACCGAGGCCTACGTCCACCGGACCAGCCGCTCAACGTCGATCGCTCCGCGCCGTGTCGATTGCTCCGCAACAACAGACGTACTGCCGCTTCAATGCGTCCTGCCGTCCGCTGACACGGAAATCCCTCCGAGATAACGGAAATGGCCACGTCAGAACCGACCGTGAAATGGCGTTGTCGCCCAACTCGCCCTCCGAGGTCGGCTTTTGCGCCAGCGCCGCGTATTGGAGGCTGGCCATCGACGACCGGACATCGGGCGGGTCTATCGTTTGGCAAAGCGGCGTGTGTGGCCGGCCGGCAATCTCCTGAGCACCCCCCGGATCACCGTCGACGACGTGGTGGCGAGCGTGTTGTTCCTTGCTTGCGATGACGCGCGCTTCATCGTCGGCTCCGGCATCGATGCGGGGCTGCTGACGCGCTGAATCGCGGCCGTTTCCCTTTCGCCGCACCAGCGCCCCGCGTGTCTGGCGGCCTAGCGGGCACTTCAATTTCGGCTTGGACGCGATAAGGCTTTCCCCGCACACGGCCAGGTTTTCACCGCCGACGCGATCCCAGGCAAAGTCCTCTCAGACGGTCATGCTAAATAGAATAGTTTTTTGATAGTCTATATTGCTAATCCTCTCCCCCGAATTATCCTTTTCGAGGGCCGGCCGAAGGGCTCTCGGCCACGACAAGGAGCAGGGGCATGGCAGAGACATCGAAGACCTCGACAACCACACCGACCTTGAGGCCATCCCGGCGCGACGTGCTGAAGCGCGCCGCCGGCGGCGCAGGCGTCATTGCCGTTGGCATGGCGGCGGGTGGCAAGCTGTTCACCCCGGCGATCGCCGCTCCGGCAACCAAGATCCGCCTTGCCTGGACGGAAGTGGCGGCCTGCCACTCACCGCTCGGCTTTGGCGTCGCCAAGGGCATCTATGCCAAGCACGGCGTCGACGTCGAGCTGTTCTACCAGGGATCAAGCGGACAGACGCTGATCCAGGCGCTGGCCACCGGCAAGGCCGACGCCGGTGCCGGCCTGATCGGCGACTGGCTGAAGCCGCTCGAACAGGGCTTCGACGTCAAGCTGTTCGTCGGCTCGCACGGTGGCTGTCTGCGCCTGCTGGCCCCCGAGACCTCCGGCATCAAGACGCTCGCCGACGTCAAGGGCAAGACCATCTCCGTCGCCGGTCTTGGCACGTCGCCTCACCTGCAGTTTCAGGTTGCTCTCGCCAAGGCGGGCGTTGACGTGCAGAACGACATTACCTGGAAGGTGGTGCCGTTCGAGCTGGTCGGCGAGGCGGTGGTCAAGGGCGAGGCCGACGCCGTCGCCCATCTCGACCCCTGGGCCTATTCGATCCAGAAGCAGCATGGCTTCAACCTGATCGCCGACAGCCAGACCGGCTATTTCGATGGTCGCGCCTGCTGCGTACTGGGCGCCAACGGCCCCTTCCTCAACGACAACAAGGACGCCATCCGCCGTCTGGCCGTCGGCAACATCGAGGTGCACGAATATACGGCCTCGCATCCGGACGAGGTGGCGGCCTGGTACCTTGAGAATCTCAAGCCGGCCGGTCTCGACCAACAGAGCCTCACCGAGATCATCGGCCATCTGGTGACGCACAACCATCCGGTCGGTCCGGACCTCGTCGAGCAGGTGCGGCTCGGCGCCGAGGATCTGAAGTTCGTCAACGTGCTCGATCCGACCACGGACCCGCGCGAACTGGCCGAACGAGTGACCATCAACATCCTCGCCTGACGGGTCGGCGGAGGCCGACCGGGAGTGGCCTCCGCCGATATCCTCTGTTCTTTCAAGGAGATGAACGTCATGAGCGATGTGGCTCAAACTGCCGATGGCGGCGCCATTTCGACGTCCGTGCCGTCCTTTTCGATCTGGCATCCGGGTCTCGTCGCCGCCGTCTTCTGGTTTCTGACGGCAGCGATCACCTGGGGGCTGCCGGACGTCATCCCCTGGGGCAGTCAGGGCTTGTTCGCCGCTATGACCGCCGTCGGCGGCGGCGTGCTGGTGGCGCTGGCGTTGACGATCCACCACCTTGGCGCCCTCGGCCGCCGCATCGCCTACTGGGGGCCGTGGTTCATCGCCGTCGGTGTCTGGTTCCTCGTCTGGGAATACACCACCGCCAAGACCGGCTGGCTGCCGAAGCCGTTCTTCTCGCCGCCGCATGGTCTGCTGCAGGTCTATGTCGTCGACTGGTCGCGCCTTCTCATCTGCATCGGCTATTCGCTGCGCCTGTGGGGTATCGGCTTCTTCTCGGGCATCACCGTCGGATTTGCCCTCGGGGTGGCGCTCGGTTGGTCGGCCCGCTTCAACTACTGGGGCATGCCGGTGCTGAAGCTGATCGGTCCCGTGCCGGCCACCGCCTGGATTCCAGCCACCTTCTATTTCTTCCCCACCACCTTCCACGCGTCGATCTTCCTGGTGGCGCTGTCCTGCGGCATTCCCGTCGCCATCCTGACGGCCGCAGGCGTCTCCCAGGTCAACCGCGCCTTCTACGACGTCGCACGCACGCTTGGCGCCAACGAGCGCTTCCTGGTGCTGAAGGTCGCCGTACCCGCCGCCCTCAACCACGTCTTCGTCGGCCTGTTCATGGGCCTGTACTATTCCTTTGCGGTGCTGGTGGTGGCCGAGATGCTCGGCGCCAAATACGGCCTCGGCTGGTACATCGCCTTCCAGAGCGCCTACTCGGCCTATGCCAACGTCTACGCCACCATCGTCATCATGGCGATCCTGTGCTCCGGCCTCGTCAAGCTGCTGTTCGTGGCACGCGACCGGCTGCTCGTCTGGCAAGAAAAGGGGCTGATCTGATGACTGCCCTCGTCAAGGAAGCCGCCGTCCAGCGTGCCCTGTCGCTCGACATCCGCTCCGTCTCCCATCACTACGATATCGCCGGTGTACGTTTCGAAGTGCTCGACGACATCAGCCTGTCGCTTGAACCGGGCGAATTCGTCGCGCTGCTCGGCCCATCCGGCTGCGGCAAGTCGACGCTGCTGCGCCTTGCCGCCGGGCTCGAACGGCCACGCACGGGAACGCTGCTGGAAGATAACACGGAGATCGAGGCACCGGACCCGTCGCGCCTCCTGGTCTTCCAGGACCCGACGCTGTTTCCCTGGCGGACCGTCCGCAAGAACGTCGCCACCGGCCTCGAAGCACGCGGCCTTTTGCCCGAGAAGGCACACCGCATCGACGAGGCGCTGTCGCTGGTCCGCCTCGAGGATTTTGCCAACGCCTATCCGCGCCAGCTGTCGGGCGGCATGGCGCAGCGGGTGGCGCTCGCCCGGGCGCTGGTCAACGACCCTGGCCTGCTGCTGCTCGACGAGCCATTTGGCAAGCTCGACTCGCTGACACGGCTATCGCTGCAGACCGAGTTCCTGAAGCTGTGGCAGAACGCCGGCTTCACGGCATTGCTCGTGACCCATGACGTCGAAGAGGCGCTGCTGCTCGCCGGCCGCGTCGTCGTGCTCTCCGACCGGCCTGCCCGCATTCTCGCGGAATTCAAGGTGCCGCTCGATTATCCGCGCCATCGCGACGATCCCGACTTCATCCGCTTGCGGCGCGATATCCTGCACCGGCTCGGCGTGCAGAATGTCTAACCGCACCGTACCCCTGTCGCTCGCCGTCGTCGGCGCCGCCGCCAGCCTGTTCACCGTCGCCTGGTGGTGGATTGTCTTCAGCCGGCAAATCGGCAGCGGCAGCCTGCCGATCGTCAACGCCCTGCCCTGTCTGGCGCGCAACACCGACATCTGCTCGCTGGCCGAGGCGCTGTGCGCTCAGGACCATTTCCTCGGCATCACCCGCTATTCACCGGCCGCCTTCTGGGCATCGGCCGTCCTCATCGCTGGCGGCCGACTTGCCGCGTGGAAACGCTGAACGCCCCAACGTCCCGGAGACGATTGCCATGAACGCCAACGCCCCGATCAAACCGCCGCTCGCCATCGACACCCTCGTGCTGCACGGCGGCACTTTCCGCACAGATCCGGCCACCTCAGCCGTCGCCGTGCCGATCTACCAGACGACGTCTTTCGCCTTCGAAAGCACCGAAAAAGCCAAGCGCATCTCCCGCTTTGAGGAGATCGCCTATACCTACTCGCGCGTTGCCAATCCCACCGTCGACGCCTTTGAGCAGCGCCTTGCCCAGCTCGAGGGCGGCGTGGCGGCGCTCGGTGTCGCCTCGGGTCAGGCGGCGACCGCCGTTGCCGTGCTGGCGCTGGTTCAAGCCGGCGACAACATCGTGGCGTCGCAGGGTCTTTATGGCGGCACGGTCAACTTCTTTCGCGAGCGCCTCAAGCAGTTCGGCATCGAGGCCCGCTTTGTCGACAGCACCGATCCCGAGAATTTCCGCCGGGCGACCGACGGCCGCACCCGCCTCTATTTCGGCGAGACGCTGCCCAATCCGAAGTTGACGGTGTTTCCGATCCGCGAGGTGGCTGACATCGGCCGTCCGCTCGGCATTCCGCTGATCATCGACAACACCGCCTCGCCGCTTGCCGCCAAGCCGCTCGACCATGGCGCCGCCATCGTCGTCTACTCGGCCACCAAGTATATCGGCGGTCACGGCACCACCATCGGTGGAGCCATCGTCGACGGCGGCAATTTTCCCTGGGCCGACTTTCCCGAGCGTCAGCCGCTGATCAACAACCCAGATCCGGCCTACGACAACCGCTCCTATGTCGAGCTCGCAGCCGCCCTCGGCGGGCCGATCGCCTATGTGGTGCGGGCCCGCGCCGCCATCGTCCGCGATCTCGGCCCGTCGCTGTCGCCTCAGAATGCCTTCCAGCTGATCCAGGGCCTCGAAACGCTGCCGCTCCGCCTTGAGCGCCACTTCAGCAATGCCAGGACGGTGGCCGAATTTCTGTCCAGGCACCCGAAAGTGGCTCGCGTGATTTTCCCCGGCCTTCAGACTGGCGAGGACAAGCGGCGGGCCGATACCTATCTGTCGGGCGGGTACGGCGCACTGATCGGCTTCGAGCCAACGGGCGGCGAACAATCGGCCCTCGCCTTCATCGACAACCTCAAGCTCGTCTATCACCTCGCCAACATCGGCGATGCCCGTACGCTGGCCATCCATCCGTTCTCGACGACGCACGGCCAGCTCAGCGAGGCCGAGAAGGCGGCCGCCGGCGTCACCCCGGCCTTCGTGCGCCTGTCCATCGGCATCGAGAACCCAGTCGACATCATCGCCGATATCGAACAGGCATTGGCGAGGGTCTAGGCGGCATGACCGAACACAAGGTCGCGATGGTCCTGCCAGAGCGACCTTTTCATGCCGGATCGATCGGCCAGGACATGTCCCATCGCAACCTCTGGAATAGCCTGGCCGATCCTGCATATTCTGACGGAATGCGAGAGCGAGGAGCATCGGATTTCAACTAGATCGCCCTGCGCGGAACAAAATTCCCTCTATGCGCCGGTAATCCACCACGCATGCTTTGTGCCTTCCGTGCCCATCATTACTATCTGGCGGTAGTCCAGTTTCCACGGTCCCCGCCCATGTCGCTCCTGTCTTTTCGCAATGTCGCCAAGGCCTTCGGCTCGACGCAGGCGCTTGCCAGCGCTTCGCTGGACATCGATGCCGGCGAGATCGTGGCTCTGATGGGATCGAACGGCGCGGGCAAGTCGACGCTGGTGAAGATTCTCTCCGGCGTGATCGAGGCGGACGCCGGTGACATTCGCTTCAAGGGGCGTTCGTTCGCGCCGCGCACGCCGGCCGAGGCCGCCGCCGCCGGGGTCGTCACGGTGCACCAGTCGACCGGTGTCGTCGGTATTCCCGGACTGACGGTGGCCGATTCGCTGCTGCTCGACCGCTACGCCGACAAGGCGGTGCCGCTGTTCCTCTCGCGCCGCAGCGTGCGCGAACAGGCGCGTGTCATCGTCGCCGAGGCGGGCTTCGACCTGCCGCTCGACCGTGATTTCGGCGATCTCTCCGCCGCCGACCG
>JAGSYU010000283.1 GCA_018262575.1 Pseudomonadota bacterium
TGGGCCATCTTCGCCGCCATGGGCACGCTGTTCCTCGTCGGCGTCGCCGTCTGCTACTGGGCCGAGGCGGCCGGCAATCCGCTGGTCCACGCCCTCGGTATCGATGGCGGCAACATGGAAGGCAAAGAGGCGCGCTTCGGCACGGCGCTATCGGCCCTGTTCGCCGTCATCACCACCGCCGCCTCCTGCGGCGCCGTGAATGCCATGCACGACAGCTTCATGGCGCTCGGCGGCATGATCCCGCTGATCAACATGATGCTCGGCGAGGTCATCATCGGCGGCGTTGGCGCCGGCTTCTACGGCATCCTGATGTTCATCGTCATCGCCATCTTCGTCGCCGGGCTGATGGTCGGCCGCACGCCGGAATATCTCGGCAAGAAGATCGAGGCCAAGGAAGTGAAGATGGCCATGCTGGCCGTCCTCAGCCTGCCGCTCGCCATGCTCGGCTTTTCCGCCGTGGCGGTGGTGCTGCCGACCGGCGTTGCCTCGGTTGCCAACGCCGGGCCACACGGCTTCTCGGAGATTCTCTACGCCTACACCTCGGCGGCGGCCAACAACGGATCGGCCTTCGGCGGCCTCACGGGCAACACATCCTGGTACAACGTCACCCTCGGCATCGCCATGCTGATGGGCCGCTTCCTGGTGATCGTGCCGGCGCTGGCCATTGCCGGCTCGATCGCCGCCAAGAAGACCGTTCCAGCATCGGCCGGCACTTTCCCCACCGACGGCGCGCTGTTCGTCGGCCTTCTCGTCGGCGTCATCGTCATCGTCGGCGGTCTCACCTTTTTCCCGGCGCTGGCGCTCGGGCCGGTGGTCGAACATCTGGCAATCGCCGCCGGTCAGACCTTCTGAGCCATCGGACGGACAAGGAGTTTTTCATGAGCAAGTCCAGATCCGCGAGCCTCCTCGACGCCCGCATCCTGCTGCCGGCCATCGGCGGAGCTTTCCGCAAGCTCGACCCGCGCAGCCTGATCCGGAACCCGGTGATGTTTGTCGTCGCCGTCGTCTCGGCGCTGACCACCGTCCTTCTCGTCAAGGATGTCGTCACCGGCAGCGGGCAACTCGGTTTTTCCTTCCAGATCGTCGTCTGGCTGTGGTTCACCCTGCTGTTCGCCAACTTTGCCGAAGCAGTGGCGGAGGGACGCGGCAAGGCGCAGGCCGACGCCCTGCGCCGCACCCGCACCGAAACTGAGGCCAAGCTTTTGACCGGCGGCGACAACGCTTACCGGATGGTTCCCGGCCACAGCCTCAAGGTCGGCGACGTGGTGCTGGTCGAGGCGGGGGATATCATCCCCTCCGACGGCGAAGTGGTCGAGGGCGTCGCCTCGGTCAATGAGGCGGCGATCACCGGCGAGTCGGCCCCGGTCATTCGTGAGTCGGGCGGCGACCGCTCGGCGGTAACCGGCGGTACCGAGGTGCTGTCCGACTGGATCCGCGTACGCATCACGGCCGCCGCCGGCTCCACCTTCATCGACCGCATGATCGCGCTCGTCGAAGGCGCCGAACGGCAGAAGACGCCCAACGAGATCGCCCTCAACATCCTCCTGGCCGGCATGACGCTGATCTTCGTGCTGGCAACGGTGACCATCCCGAGCTTTGCCAGCTACGCCGGTGGCTCCATCCCGGTCGTCGTGCTGGTCGCCCTGTTCGTGACGCTGATTCCGACCACCATCGGCGCTCTGCTGTCGGCCATCGGCATCGCCGGCATGGATCGCCTCGTCCGTTTCAACGTGCTGGCCATGTCCGGCCGCGCCGTCGAGGCAGCCGGCGACGTCGATACGCTGCTGCTCGACAAGACTGGCACCATCACGCTCGGCAACCGCCAGGCCACCGCCTTCCATCCGGTGGACGGCATCACCGCCGAGGCGCTTGCCGATGCGGCGCAGTTCGCCTCGCTGGCCGACGAAACGCCTGAGGGACGGTCGATCGTCGTGCTCGCCAAAGAGAAATACGGCCTCAGGGGACGGGAGATGGAGAGCCTGCACGCCACCTTCATTCCCTTCACCGCCCAGACCCGGATGAGCGGCGTCGACTACGACGGCCTCAGCATCCGCAAGGGCGCCGTCGATGCCATCCTTGCGAAAGCCGAACCAGTGGCCGCGGCGGCTCTGCGCGAAGCCAGGGCGATCGCCGACGGCATCGCCAGGAACGGCGGCACACCGCTGGCGGTGATGAGAAACGGCCAGATGCTCGGCGTCATCGAGCTCAAGGACATCGTCAAGGGCGGCATTCGCGAGCGCTTTGCCGAACTGCGCCGCATGGGCATCCGCACGGTGATGATCACCGGCGACAATCCCATGACCGCCGCCGCCATCGCCGCCGAAGCCGGCGTCGATGACTTCCTTGCCCAGGCCACTCCCGAGGACAAGCTCAACCTCATCCGCGCCGAACAGGCCAAGGGCAAGCTGGTGGCCATGTGTGGCGATGGCACCAACGACGCGCCGGCCCTCGCCCAGTCGGATGTTGGCGTTGCCATGAACACCGGCACCGTCGCCGCCCGCGAGGCCGGCAACATGGTCGACCTCGACAGCGATCCGACCAAGCTCATCGAGATCGTCGAGATCGGCAAGCAGCTGCTGATGACCCGCGGCGCGCTCACCACCTTCTCGATCGCCAACGACGTCGCCAAGTATTTCGCCATCATCCCGGCCATGTTCCTGGCCTTCTATCCCCAGCTCGGCGCGCTCAACGTCATGGGCCTCGC
>JAGSYU010000284.1 GCA_018262575.1 Pseudomonadota bacterium
TCGGCCTGAGGTCCTACGCCTTCGCGTAGGATGACAGCCAAATAAGTAGCTCACGACGGATAAGTAACTGCTTTATATAAATAAATTGTCATCCTACGCGCAGGCGTAGGACCTCGGGCAGGAGGGGGCGGGCGGCTGGTATCGGCCTCCCGCCCCGCGCGGCACTGCCGTTACGCGGCACGAACACTTTCGAGGAACCGGCTCACTTCCTGCCGCAGCCTCGCCGATTGCGCGCTCAGTTCCGAGGCCGACGACAGCACCTGGCTGGACGCCGCCGAACTCTCGCTGGCCGCCCGCGTCACGCCGACGATGTTCGCCGACACTTCGTTGGTGCCGGCCGAGGCCTGCTGCACGTTGCGGGCGATTTCGTTGGTCGAAGCGCCCTGCTCCTCGACGGCCGAGGCGATGGCCATGGCGATGTCGTTCATCTGGCGGATGGTGCCGGTGATCGTGCCGATCGCCGTCGCCGATTCCAGCGTCGAGCCCTGGATTTCCTCGATCTGCCGGGCGATGTCCGAGGTCGCCTTGGCGGTCTGGTCGGCGAGGTTCTTCACCTCGCTGGCCACCACCGCGAAGCCCTTGCCGGCGTCGCCCGCCCGCGCTGCCTCGATGGTGGCATTCAGCGCCAGCAGGTTGGTCTGGCCGGCGATGGTGGTGATCAGGCCGATGATGTCGCCGATCTTCTGCGCCGCCTCCGACAGGCGGCCCATCTTGCCGGCGATGGCGTCGGCTTCCTTGGCGGCCTCGCCGGAGATCTGCGCCGAATGCTGCACGCGCTGGCCGATCTCGCCCACCGATGCCGCCAGTTCCTCGGCCGCCGAAGCCACCGTCTGCACGTTGGACGACGCCTGCTCGGCCGCCGCCGCGACGGCCGTCGACTGGTGCGTCGTCTCCTCGGCGGTCGCCGACATGGTCTCGGCGGCGCCCTGCAACTGGTGCGAGGCGGAGGAGACGGCGCCGACCACGCCACCGACCGCCGCTTCGAAATCGTCGGCCATCTGGGCCATCACGCTCCGCCGCTGCGCTTCGGCATTGGCCTTCTCCGCGGCGACATCCTGTTCCAGCTGGCGGTTATGGACCATCTTGTCCTTGAAGAACGCCACCGCCGAGGACATGGCGCCGATCTCGTCGCCGCGGCCCTGCCCGGGGATGTCGATCGTGAGGTTGTTGTCGGCCAGCGCCGACATCGCCTTGGTCATCGCGTCGAGCGGCCGGACGACGTGCGAGCGGATGACGATGAAGCTGAACACCGACATCACCAGGGCCAGCGCCATCAGCGCGGCATAGCCGATGAACAGCCCGTACTGCCGGCTGGCCACGGCTTCGGTGCGCTGGAGCGCCACCTCGAGAATGGTGCTGGACACCGTGGCGATCTTGCCGAGCGCGACGGTGATCTCGGCCTTGAAGGCGTCGAACGTCGTCGAGCTCTTGTCGCCGATCGTCAGTTCGTCGATCGTCTTCAGATAGGACTCGTTGAACGCGCCGGTGAAATAGGCGGCGTCGGCCACCGTCACCGCGCTGTCGAACGCCGGCCCGAGGTCCTGCGTGCCGGCCATTTCCTTCATGGTGGCCCAGTTGATCTCGGCCTGCGCCCGGCCGGCGACGATGGCGCGCGCATCGGCCACGGACAGCGACTTGCCGGCGGCCAGCGCCCCCTGCAGCGCAATGGCTGGCGTGCCCGACACCGACCGGGCGTTCCAGGCCATCTGCTTGGTCAGCAGCAGTTCGCCGCTGTCGGCATCCAGCCGGCGGATCTCGCCGTCGAGCTGCTTGGAGGCGTTTTCGAATACCGTCAAAATGCCGGCCGTCGTCTTCATGTAGCCCTTGAGGAAGTCGCCGTCGCGCTCCTCCGGCGCCTTGGCCAGATTGGCGTCGGCCGTGGCGCGCAGCCCCCGCAAGGTGTCATAGCTCTTGGCAATGGCGTCGGCCGACGTCGTCCAGCCGGCAAAATCGCTGAGCGGTTCGGCCGTCAGCCTGGTCATGTTGGTGTCGACGGTGTCCCGGTATCCGGCGACAGACTTGACGAAGGCGGCGCCCTTGCCGGCGTCAAGGCGCAAGGCGGTATCGGTGTCGACCCGCTCGTAACGCAAGGCTTGCAAAACGTTGAAGACGTAAACGTCCTCATTGGTCAGCTCGGTAACCGATCTGGCCGTCTGCAGCGACGAGTAGCTGCCAAGCATCAACTTGGCGGCAAGACCGATCACCGCGACACACATCAGGAGAGTGAAAAAACCCAGCACAGATCCCAGACTGAGGCGACTTAGAAACCTGCTCATTTTGCCCACCCACATTGTAACATATGACAGGATTAGCCCGAAACATTGAACAGTTCCTTAAGTAATAACTGGAGAGAACAATCAATGTATTTGGTTTTCCTATTTTCTCTTGCCGGCCTTTCTTCAGAAGGCAGGTGAAAATACTATTCACGGTTTGATATGTATCGTTTTTTCAACTAAAAGAAGCATTCGAAAACCTGCACACATCTCAACAACGTCTTTGAAAGTTGGGTGGGGCTTCCAGCAACGCCAGCCGGTCCCATGGTAAAGCACCAGCGCGATTGGGCCGGCACCGTCGGTCCGGCCCGTAATGGCCGACATGAAAGGCACCGCCGGACAGGGACATTTCAGGACAAGCGGCCAAACTATTGCCGGCAAGACTATTGATGGAAAGATTCAATATTGGGAAAATTGCCAGTGATAA
>JAGSYU010000043.1 GCA_018262575.1 Pseudomonadota bacterium
CCGGCCGGTGCCGATGGAGATCCTCGGCTTCCCGGGCTTTGCCCCCACCGGAACCGTCGACTTCCTGTTCGATCATTTCGGGCTGAGTGCCGCCGGCATATCCTCCGCCGCGTTGAAAGCGATCAGCCGCAAGGGGTGATGATGGACAACGCTCTCGTCCTGGCTATCGACCAGGGAACGACCAATACCAAGGCGCTGCTCGTCGATCGGGCCGGCGGGATCGTCGCCTCCGCCTCCCGGCCGATGACCGTCGACTATCCGGAGCCCGGCTGGGCCGAGCAATCGGCCGACGCCATCTGGACGGCGGTCAGAGCCGTGGTCGACGAACTGGCCACCCATCCCCGGGCGGCGGATGTCGTAGCGCTCGCCATCTCCAACCAGCGCGAATCGATCGTCGTCTGGGACGCAGCGACCGGACGGCCGCTCGCGCCCTGCATCATCTGGCAGTGCCGCCGCACCGCCACCGCTTGCGAGGCGCTGATTGCCGCCGGCCACGGCGAGTTCGTCGAGGCCCGCACGGGTCTCGGCATCAACCCGCTGTTTCCGGCCAGCAAGATCGCCTGGATCCTCGACCGCACTCCCGACGGCCGGGCGCAGGCGGAGACCGGCGCCATCCGGGCCGGGACCGTCGACAGCTGGCTGTTGTGGAACTTCACCGGCGGCGCAGTCCATGCCACCGATCATTCGAATGCCAGCCGCACCCAGTTGTTCGACACCGAGACGCTCGCCTGGAACGACGACCTCTGCGCGCTGTTCGGCGTGCCCAAGGCGATGCTGGCAACAGTCAAATCCTCCGACAGCCGCTTCGGCGAGACGGTCGCCGGCGCCACCGCGCTGCCGGCCGGCATCCCCGTTCATGGCATGATGGGCGACTCGCACGCCGCCCTGTTCGGCCATGGCGTGCGCGAGCCCGGCACCGTGAAGGCGACCTACGGCACCGGCACGTCGCTGATGTCTTTGGTGCCGCACCGTGTCCGGTCGCGCCACGGCCTCTCCGGCACCATCGCCTGGAGCCTCGGAGACCGGGTGTGGCATGCCCTTGAGGGCAACATCTCGGTGTCCGGCCAGACCGTCGCCTTCATGGCGTCGTTGCTTGGCCTCAAGGATGCCAGCGCGCTCGCCGAACTCGCCATGACGGTGCCGTCGAGCAACGGCGTCGCCTTCGTGCCGGCGCTGGTCGGCCTCGGCGCGCCACATTGGCGCAACGACGTGCGCGGCGAGATCTCCGGCCTCACGCTCGGCACGCAGCCGGCGCATCTGGCGCGGGCCGCCGTCGAAGCGGTGGCTTTCCAGGTGGCCGACGTGTTCGCGGCGATGGAAGCTGACGTTGGAACGCCACTTTCCGGCCTGTCGGTCGATGGCGGTGCCTCGCGCAACGACTTCCTGATGCAGTTCCAGGCCGACATCCTCGGCCGGCCGCTGCACCGCGGCAGGTTCCCCGAGGTAAGCGCCCTCGGTGCCGCCTCGGTTGCCTTCCATGGTCTCGGCCTTGCCATGACCGGCAGCGGCGAAGGGCAGATGCTGTTCGCGCCAGCCATGCTGGCCGCGGCGCGCGAGGCGCACCTCACCGGCTGGCGCAAGGCCGTCGGGCACCTCCTGGCCTGAGGGCATCCGCTCGCACGTTGAGCGCCAACAGGGCGGTGGAATGATCCCAACGGATCGTTTCGCCGCCCTTTTTCTTTGCCCGGCCGAACCCGTCACGGCTCATCAAGCGGATTTTGGCTCTCAGCTTTTAGTCTAGTCGGAACCGCGTCCCCGCGTAGCCGGCATCAGCGTCTACCCGCCCGAAGTCGAGTTCCGCCAAACACATGATGCTCTGTTTTCTCATGTTCGGCGCGACCACGTCGAGTGGCGTGAGAAAATGTTTTCTCATATTGACTTCGGGTAAGAGAAAAGGTTTTTTCATCGTCAACGAACAGAGGAGGAGAAACTGGTCGTCACCAGCGGCAAGCGCGGACGTCTCACCATCCACACCGTTGCGGCGCTGGCCGGCGTGTCGATTTCGACCGCCTCCAAGGCGCTCAACGACAGCGGGCGGATGAGTGCGGAAACGCGGGAGCGGGTGAAAAAGGTGGCGCTGGAGGTCGGCTTCCGGCCGAACGCGCTGGCACGAGGCCTGATCACCAAGCGCAGCTTCACCATCGGCCTGCTGACCAACGACACCTATGGCCGGTTCACCCTGCCGGTGATGGCCGGCGTGTCGGAGGAACTGGTCGGGCACGGCGTGTCGGTGTTCCTGTGCGCCATCGAGGACGACTCTGAGCGGGCACGGGTCCACGTCGATGCCATGCTCGACAAGAGTGTCGACGGCATCATCGCCTCGGGCAAGCGCCTCGACCGGCAGTTGCCGGTGGACCTTACGGGCCTCGCGGTGCCGGTGGTCTACGCCTTCACCAAGGGGCCAGTCGATGGCGTGACGCTGCGCTCCGACGACGAACAGGGCGCCCGATTGGCCGTTCGGTGTCTGATGGACGCCGGTTGCCGGCGAATCGTCAACGTGACTGGCCCGAAGACCTTCCAGTCGGTGCGCGAACGTGCCGACGCCTATCGCGCCACGATCGATGGGCCGCCGGAGGTGCTTCACGGTATCTGGTCCGAGGCCTGGGGGCACGAAGCGGTGGCGCAGCTCTGGGACCGCGGCGGGGAAAAGCCCGACGGCATCTTCTGCGGCAACGACCAGATTGCCCGTGGCGTCGTCGATGCCCTGCGCGAGCGCGGCGTCCGGGTGCCGGAGGACGTGGCCGTGGTCGGCTTCGACAACTGGGACATCGTGGCGGCGCAGACGCGACCGCCGCTGACGACGGTGGACATGAACCTCAGGACGCTCGGCCGGGAAGCCGGCCGGTTAGTGCTGGCGATGTCGGAGGGCCGCGAGGTGCAGCCCGGCATCCGCAAGCTGCCGTGCTCGCTGGTGGTCCGTCAGTCTTGTCGGGGCCTGGAGGCCCCGGCCTGAAAGCCATGGATTTCGCGGGAAGAGGAACCCGCTTAGGAGGAGAGAGCAATGAAAATCAGCAAGCTGCTGGCCGCGGCCAGCCTCGTTACGTTCTGTTTCGCCGCTGGAGCGGCGCAGGCTGAAACGCTGCAAATGTGGGTGCGCAGCGGCATCGGCGCCTCGTTCACCAAGCTGGTCGAGGCCTACAACGGCAGCCATGACGACAAGATCCAGATGACGGAGGTTCCGTTCTCCGAGCTGGTTCAGAAATATGCCACCGCCATTGCCGGCGGCCAGGCGCCCGATGCGCTGTCGCTTGACCTGATCTACAACCCCGCCTTCGCGGCGGCCGACCAGCTCGAGGACCTGACCGACTGGGCCAAAGCTCTGCCCTATTTCGCCTCGTTGTCGCCGAGTCACGTCAAGCTCGGCACCTTTGAGGACAAGATCTATGGCCTGCCGCTGTCCGTCGAGACCTCGGTGTTCGCCTGGAACAAGGATCTCTACAAGAAGGCCGGCCTCGACCCCGACAAGGCACCGACCACCTGGGAGGAGATTTCCGCCAACGCCGCGAAAATCCGCGCCATCAGCGATGATACCTATGGCTTCTATTTCTCCGGCGGCGGCTGCGGCGGCTGCATGATCTTCACCTTCACCCCGCTGACCTGGGGTGCCGGTGCCGACATCCTGTCAGAGGACGGCAAGACTGCGACAATCGACACGCCCCAGATGCGCAAGGCGATCGGCTACTATCGCGACATGGTCAAGGCGGGCGTGGTGCCGCCGGGCGCCGCCTCGGACACCGGTACCAACTTCCTGTCGATCACCAACGGCAAGATCGGCCAGCAGAACCTCGGTGCCTTCGCCATCGGCACGCTGGTCACCGAGCATCCGGACATCCACTTCGGCGTCTCGCTGATCCCGAGCGTCGACGGCAAGACGTCGTCATTTGCCGGCGGTGACAACTTCGTCATCACCAAGGGTTCGCCACGCGCCGCCATCGCCAAGAACTTCCTCGAGTATGCCTACTCGCTCGAAGGCCAGAAGGTGATGGCGAAATACGGCAGCCTGCCGACCCGGTCGGACATCGCCGCCGAAGTGCTGAAGGATCTTGATCCGCGCATGCAGGTTGGCGTCGATGCCATCGCCGTTGCCAAGACGCCCTATACGCTGCAGTTCAACGACCTGATCAACAGTGCCAACGGTCCGTGGGCCTCGTTCACCAACGCCGCCATCTTCGGCGATGATGTCGACGGCGCCTTCGCCACCGCCCAGGAAGAGATGCAGGGCATCATCGACAACGCCCAGTAACCTCCCATCCGTGATAGCCGGCCGGAAGTTGCTTCTTCCGGCCGGCCTCTCCCTCGGGGAGTGCCGGTCCGCCCGGACTGGCCTTCCGCCCGCCCCTTGATTTTCCGCATCCGCCGCTCCGCAAGGTCAGAGACCCGGCGGGCGGATGCCCCAGAAGAGCGGCAGCGATGACCCTCGCCGACAGCCTTTCCCCATCCCCTCGCCGGCATCGGCCCAAGCGCCGATCGCAATGGAAGGGTGTTCTCTACATCGCGCCCGCCATGGCGCTGGTGATCGTGTTCTTCATCCTGCCGGTGCTGTTCACCTTCTGGATGAGCCTGCACAAGTGGCCGCTGATCGGCGCCTCCAGCTTCATCGGCCTGCGCAACTATGTCCGGATGTTCTCCGACACCCGCTTCTATTCGGCGCTCGGCTTCACTGCCTACTATACGGTGATCATCACCATCGCCATCTTCGCCCTCGCCTTCCCGCTGGCCATCTTCGTCGAGCGGCAGCGCCGGATGGTCGGTGTCTACCGGACGGCGATCTTCATGCCGGTGGTGGTGGGCCTTGCCTCGGCCTCGCTGCTCTGGGTGTGGTTCGGCAACGTCGACAGCGGCTTTCTCAACCCGCTTCTTGCCTGGCTCGGGCTCGTCGATCCCAAGTCCAACTTCTTCGCCAGCTTCGACAGCGCCTTCGTCGTCATCTGCGTGATGGTGGTCTGGAAGGTGGCCGGTTTCACCATGATCATCCTGCTGACCGGCCTGCAGGCGATCCCGACCGAGCTCGGGGAGGCGGCACGCATCGACGGCGCCAACCGCTGGAAGCGCTTCATCTACGTGACGCTGCCGCTGATGCGCAAGACGATGGCGCTATCGCTGATCCTGTCGGTGACCGGCTCAATCCTCGCCTTCGACCAGTTCTACATCATGACGGCCGGTGGGCCGCAGAACAAGATGATCACGGTGGTCTACTACATCTTCAATCAGTCCTTCGTGTCGTTCAATCTTGGCTACGGTGCGGCCATGTCGCTGGTGCTGCTGGCCATTCTGGTGCTGATCAGCATCTTCCAGCTTTGGCTGCTGCGTGTCGGGGAGGACCGGCCATGACCGGCAAGACGCAAGCCCGCGCGCGCCGAGCGCTGTTCTCCGCCAGTGGCTACCACGGCACCGGCATCCTGCTGGCCGTCTTCTTCCTGGCGCCGTTCGCCATTACCATCCTGTCGTCGTTCCGCCACGGCACAGAAGCGCGACTGCCGCCAGTTCCGCCATGGCCGACCAACGGCGTCAGTCTTGACGCTTATCGCAGCCTCGACAGCTTCGGGGCAGGCGTCTGGCAGCACACGCTGAACTCGGCGGCGGTGGCGATCGGTACGGCGCTGCTCACCGTGGCGGTCAGCCTGCTGGCCGGCTACGGCTTCTCGCGCTACCGCTTCAAGTTCAAGAACGCCCTGTTCGTGCTGATCATCGCCACGCTGATGATTCCGTTCCAGTCGATCCTGACGCCGCTGTTCATCATCCTCGCCAAGCTGGGCCTGAACAACTCGCTGATCGGCCTGACGCTGGTCTACGTGACGCTGCAGCTTCCCTTCTCGGTGTTCATGATGCGGAATGCCTTCGACGCGGTGCCCAAGGAGATCGAGGAAGCCGCCCGCATCGACGGTGCCCGCGACCTCGGGCTGCTGATCCGCGTGCTGCTGCCGCTGGTACTGCCGGGCATCGTCACCGTGGCGATCTTCGCCTTCCTCAACTCGTGGAACGAGTTCCTGGCCGCCCTGGTGCTGCTGTCGGACAATTCCAAGTTCACGCTGCCGATCCTGATTTCGGCGGTGCGCGCCGGCCGGCTCGGTGCCATCGACTGGGGCGCCGTGCAAGCCGGCGTCACGGTGATGAGCGTGCCCTGCCTGTTCGTCTTCCTGCTTCTGCAACGCTACTACATGCGCGGTCTGATGACCGGCGCCGTGAAGTGACATTCCTTTCACTGGAAGTTCAATCATGACCAAGACCAGACAAGACCGCCAGTTCCGTCCCGTCCCCGTGCCATCCGTCGTGCTCGGCGGCCTGTTCGGTGCCCGTCAGGATGCCGTCTGCGACGCCACCGCCCAAACGCTGCTCGACCGCTGCGTCGAGGCCGGCATGCTGAAGGCGATCGACGTCGATCAACCGAGCCCCGGCGTCGTCATCCCCTACCATTCGATGAGCCCGACCGTGCCGGCCACCGAGCACAAGGCGATGGTCTCCACCCAGATGTTCTGGGACAGCGACCTCGGCAAGTCGATCGAGACGGTGGCCTACTCGCTCTACCGCAAACCCAATCCGAAGCTCGAGGCACGCGTCGACGCCATCGTCGACCTCTATGGCAAACTGCAGCGCGCCGACGGCTATCTCAATTCCTGGTACCTGCGCGTGGTGCCGGGTCGCGAGTGGACCAACCTTCGCGACACGCACGAGCTCTATTGCGCCGGCCACATGATCGAGGGCGCCGTCGCCTACTATCAGGCCACCGGCAAGCGCAAGCTGATGGACATCATGAGCCGCTATGTCGACCATATCATCGACAAATTCGGCCATGGCCCGAACCAAATTGCCGGCTACTGCGGCCACGAGGAGATCGAGCTGGCGCTGGTCAAGCTGGCCCGCGCCACTGGCCAGCAGAAGTACATGGATCTTTCCAAGTATTTCATCGACGAGCGCGGCACCGAGCCACACTATTTCGACATCGAAGCTCAGCGCGACGGCCGCGACCCGAAGAATTTCATTTTCGGCTCTTACCACTACAACCAGTCGCACCAGCCGGTGCGCGAGCAGAAGAAGGTAGTGGGACACGCGGTGCGCGCCATGTACCTCTATGCGGGCATGGCCGACATCGCCACCGAATACAGCGACGACACCCTGACCGCCGCCCTCGAAACGCTGTGGGACGACCTCATCGGCAAGCAGATGTACATCACCGGCGGCATCGGGCCGGCGGCGGCCAATGAAGGCTTCACCGACTACTACGACCTGCCGAACGAGAGCGCCTATGCCGAGACCTGTGCGTCGGTCGGCCTGGTGTTCTGGGCCAACCGCATGCTCGGCCGCGGCCCCAACCGGCGCTTCGCCGACATCATGGAAATCGCCCTCTACAACGGCTCGCTGTCCGGCCTGTCGCTCGACGGCAAGACCTTCTTCTACGAGAATCCGCTCGAAAGCGCTGGCAAGCATCATCGCTGGACCTGGCACCGCTGCCCTTGCTGCCCGCCCAACATCGCTCGCCTCGTCGCCTCGATCGGCTCCTACATGTATGCCATCGCCGATAGTGAGATCGCCGTGCATCTTTATGGCGAGAGCTCGGTGAAGGCCGAGGTGGCCGGCACGAAGATCGAGCTCAGCCAGGTCACCCGCTATCCCTGGCACGGCGCGGTGCGGCTGTCGCTGAAGGTGGAGAAGCCGACGCGTTTTGCCGTTTCGCTGCGCATCCCCGGCTGGGCGAAGGGCGCCAAGCTGTCGGTAGCCGGCAAGGCGGTCGATCTTGCCGCCGTCATGGTGGATGGCTATGCCCGCCTCGAGCGCGACTGGACCGGCGCCGACGTCATCGACCTCGAGCTGCCGCTGATCCCGCGCGCCCTCTGGGCCGATCCGCGCGTCCGCCAGGACACCGGCCGCTTCGCACTGATGCGCGGACCGCTGGTCTACTGCGCCGAGGCCGTCGACAATGGCGAGGGCCTCAATGCGCTGACCGTCACCGGCGATCTGGCCAAGGCGGGCGAGAGCGAAGTGGCGGCACTCGGCGGTGCCGTCGCGCTCGACCTTGCAGCCACGCGCGACGTCAGCGCCGGCTTTGACGGTTCGCTCTACCGCGAAGCGCCGCCGGTGACGGAGCCTGCCAAGGCGCGCTTCGTACCCTATCACCTGTGGGACAACCGCGCCCCCGGCGAGATGCTCGTCTGGATGCGCGGCGGCCCGAAGAAGAGCGGAGCGTGACGGCCATGTCCGACAGCGGCGTTCAACTTACCGAGGTGCGCAAGAGCTTCGGCTCGATGGAAGTCATCCATGGCGTCGACCTGTCGATCCCCGACGGCGCCTTCGTGGTGTTCGTCGGGCCGTCGGGCTGCGGCAAATCGACCCTCTTGCGCATGATCGCCGGGCTCGAAGAGGTGACCGACGGCGAGATCGCCATCAAGGGCCGCGACGTCACCGACGTCGACCCGTCGCAGCGTGGCATCGCCATGGTGTTCCAGAGCTATGCGCTCTATCCGCACATGACGGTGCGCGACAATCTGGCCTTCGGGCTCAAGATGCAGCGCACCGACAAGGCGGTGATCGACGATCGCGTGGCGGCGGCCGCGGCGATTTTGAAGATCGAGCCGCTGATGGACCGGCGGCCGGGCCAGCTCTCCGGCGGCCAGCGGCAGCGCGTCGCCATCGGCCGGGCCATCGTGCGCCAGCCCGAGGTGTTTCTGTTCGACGAGCCACTCAGCAATCTCGACGCCGAACTCCGCGTTTCCATGCGTGTCGAGATCGCCCGGCTGCATCGCGAACTCGGCAACACCATGATCTACGTGACGCACGACCAGACCGAGGCGATGACGCTCGCCGACGTGATCGTCGTGCTGCGCGACGGTCGCATCGAGCAGGCGGGCTCGCCCCGCACCGTCTACGAGGACCCCGACAATGCCTTCGTTGCCGGCTTCATCGGCTCGCCGCGCATGAACCTCCTCGACGCCGTCTGGCGTGGCGACGGCAAGGTGGATCTCGCCAGGCGGACGGAAACCGCTCCGATCCGAGGCGACGGCCTTCTTCCCGGCGACCGCGTGACCTTCGGTCTGAGGCCTGAACATCTCGTTGTCGGCGCCACCGAGGGCATCGAGGCGCGCGTCGATGTGCTCGAGTATCTCGGCGGCACGCGCTACCTCTATTGCCAGCTCACCGACGGCCAGCCGCTGATCGTCGAATACCGGGATGGACCGGACGTCCGCTCGGGCGACACCATCCGGCTCGGCTGTCCGCCGAACCGGCGCTACGTGTTCAACGAAAGCGGGCTGCGCATCCGCTGACCTCTCCTCCACATCAAGAGGTAACTCGGCCCGCGTTCCCCCACGCGGGCCTTTTCCTTGCCGACCCCGACAGGACGAATTACCGGGCGCATTTCTTTTCTGTTTGCTAACCTCAATTCATTCTAATCTCCCGATCGGGCCGCCGTTGCCAAACGAGCCGCCGTCCGTGGCGTGAGTGGGAGAAGGTGTTGCATGCGGGCGACAGGGAACAAGACACCCCCGGGGACTGTCCGCCTCGTTGCCGTTGCGGCGTCGTTGCTTTCGGCTTCGCTTCCCATTCATGAGGCTGCTGCCTTCGAGCTGTTCGGCCACCGTTTTTTCGAGGCGGCACCCGACCCGGACATCTCGCCCGACGCCCAGCGCTACGCCGTGGCCATCGACACGATCGGTGCTGACGACGAGTTGCACGCCGCCGTGCTCGCCGCGTCCGCCCTGTGGACTGGTCGCGACGACACGCCGCCGCCGTCGACCGCTGCCTTTCTGTCGCGCGTCAACGCCGAATACGGCCGCATCACCGCCGCCCTCTATCGCCTGGGCCGCTACGGCGGCACGGTGGAGATCACCATCGACGGACGCGATCCCGACGCCATCGCACCGGACGCGGTGCTGCCACAGCCGGTCAACGTGGAGATGCGCATCACGCCGGGGCCGCTTTTCCGCTTCGGCAAGGTAGAGATCACCGGCGCACCGCCACCTGGGCCTGAAGACACGGATTTCAAGAAGTCGACGCCAGCCGAGATCGGCCTCGCCATCGGCGAGCCGGCACGGGCCGGGGCCGTCACGGCGTCGGAGAAGCTTCTGGTCGATACCTGGCGACGGCGTGGCTATCCACTCGCCAGCATCATCAAGCGCGACACCATTGCCGAACACGATACATCAACGCTCGACGTCGTCATCACCGTCGATCCCGGCCCGGCCGCCACCTTCGGGCCTCTCACGGTGACCGGCACCAGCCGCATGGACCGCGACTACACCGCCTGGATGACCGGTATCGAACCGGGGGCACCCTATGATCCCGCCATTATTGAACGCGGGCAGAAGAACCTCCGCCGCCTGCAGGTCTTCTCGAGCCAGCGCGTCGAGGAGGCCAAGGCGCTCGGTCCGAACGGCGAGCTGCCGCTCACCCTCAACGTCGCCGAGCGACCGCTCCGGGTGTTCGGCGGCGGTGTCAGCTACGCCACCGAGGACGGTGCCGGCATCGAAGCCTACTGGCAGCACCGCAACCTGTGGGGCCATGCCGAATCGCTCAAGCTGTCGGGCGCAGTGAATGGCATCGCCGGTGTCGATCCCAAGGACTTCAACTACGACCTTTCGGCCACCTTCACCCGGCCGGGCATCATCACCCCCTTCACCGACTTCACAGCTTTGCTGGAAGCGACGCGGGAAACGCCCGACACCTATACCGAGACGGCGATTACGGCGAAGGTCGGGCTCAGCCACGCCATCACCGAGCAGCTCACCGCCTCGCTCGGCCTCGGCGTCACCGCCTCGCGCGACGAGGACGCGGAAGGCACCGACAACTTCCTGCTCGCCGGTCTTCCGCTCGGCCTTACCTACGACAGCCGCGACGACAAGACCGACCCGCACGACGGCTTCAACGCCAAGGCCAGCGCCGAGCCCTTCTACGAGGCGAATTTCGGCAATGCCGGCGTCATCGCCGATGCCTCCATCGCCTCCTACCTGCCGATCGATCACGATGGCCGTTTTGTCATCGCCGGACGCCTCGCCGCCGGTTCGGTGATCGGTGCGCCAATCGATGAGATGCCAAACGGTCGCCTCTATTACGCCGGCGGCGGCTCGTCGGTGCGCGGCTATGCCTACCGCAGCCTCGGTCCCAAGGAAAACGGCGTGGTGACCGGCGGCCTTTCCCATCTGGAAGGCTCGCTCGAGCTGCGCGCCAAGGTGACGGACAGCTTCGGCGTGGTCGGCTTCGTCGACGCCGGCAACGCCTTCGCCTCAAGCTACCCGGACTTCGCCGACGGCATGCGCTATGCCGCCGGTGCCGGCATTCGTTACTACACGGGCCTCGGACCAGTGCGGCTCGATGTGGCAGTGCCGCTTGATCCCGAGCCGGGCGATTCGACCTTCGCCGTCTACATCGGCCTCGGCCAAAGCTTCTGAGGAGGCGACCCATGAAGATCAGAACCGCCTTCCTCGCCCTCCCCTTCCTCATTCTGGGGCCGTTGGCCTTGACGCTGGCCGGCGCCCAGGAGGACGACAGCGCCGAGAAAAGCGCCTTCGTTCGCTTCGTCGAAGACAAGATTTCAACGCCCGATCGCCGGATTGATCTCGGCGCCATCGACGGCGCCCTGTCGTCGGACGTCCGCCTCGCTTCGATCACCGTGTCCGACCGCGAGGGGGTCTGGCTCAGGATCGACGGCGTCCATCTCGTCTGGAGCCGCCTGGCGCTGCTCCGCGGCAACCTCGACGTCGACAGTCTCGACGCCGAAAAGATCGAGGTGATCCGCAAGCCGCTGCCGGCCGAGACCGTCGACCCGGCGGCGAGCGAAGGCTTCAGCCTGCCGGAGCTGCCGGTGGCGGTGAAGGTCGGCCGCCTGTCGGCGCCTGACGTCTTGCTCAGCGCGCCGGTCCTCGGCGAGGAGGCGCGGCTCGCGGTCACCGCCTCCGCCAGTCTCGCCGATGGCTCGCTCAATACCGACCTTGCCGTGCGCCGGACCGACAACCGACCAGGCGAGGTGGCGCTCAAGGTCGGCTATGCGGCAGGGGACAAGACGCTCGACCTCGACCTCAAGGCCGAGGAGCCAGCCGATGGCGTCATGGCCGGTCTCCTCAACCTGCCCGGCCGGCCGTCGGTCAGCCTGACTGTGAAAGGTACCGGCCCCCTCGCCGACTTTGCCGCCGACCTCACGCTGGCCACCGACGGCGCCAGCCGGCTTGTCGGGCGCACCACCATCGCCCGCGATGGCGAGGGCTACCGATTCGGCTCGGCGGTGAGCGGCGATCTCGCGGCGCTGATGCAGCCCGACTATGCTTTCTACCTTGCCGGCCGGTCGACGCTGGATCTTTCGGGCCGCATCGACGACACCGGTCCGATCAGCATCGACAAGCTGGCGCTCGCCGCCCCAGTGCTGACGCTCCAGGGCTCGGCGGCGCTCGCCGCCGACGGTTTCCCGACGGCTATCGACATCGACGGCCGTCTCTCCGGCAAGGATGGCGCGCTGCCGCTGGGCGGCGCCGGTGCCACGACACGGCTCGGCGAAGGCCGGCTTCGCTTCTCCTTCGGCCATGGCGGCGGCTGGAATCTCGAACTGGCTGCCGAAGGCCTGTCGACGCCGGCCTTCGGCGTCGGGGCGCTGGAGATCAGCGGTCACGGCGGTGCCACCGATCTCGCCGACGCCGAAAAACGCCGGATCGATTTCACGCTCAGCGGTGGCTCGCGCGGCCTCAGTTTCACGGATGCCGCCGTCGGCGCGGCGGTGGGCGGCGAACTCTCCTTTACCGGTTCCGGCCGCTGGGCGGCGGGAACGCCGCTCGCCATCGACGCTCTGAGACTGGCGACCCCCACCGCGGACGTCTCGTTTGCCGGCAAGGTGGAGGATGGCCGGATCGACGGGCAGCTGACGCTGTCAGCCGGCTCGCTCGCGCCGTTTTCGGCCCTCGCCGGCCGTCCGCTTCAGGGCAGCATCGAGCTGGCGGCCACCGGAACGCTCGTTCCGACAACCGGTGCCTTTGACCTCAGGCTCGACGGCAAGGCCGGCGGGCTTTCGGCCGACATCGCCCGGCTCGACAACCTGCTGTCCGGCGAGACGCGGCTGACCGGCCATGTCGCTCGTGACACCGCCGGGCTCAAACTGCAAAACTTTACAGTCGCCAGCCCGGCACTGACGCTGACCGCCGACGGCGACCATGCGCTCGATCGCACGGACCTGACGGCGACGCTGACGGTGCCGGATGTCGGCCGCATCGAACCCAAGGCCAAGGGATCGGCCGGCGTCATGCTGTCGCTCCGGGGCAGCGGCGGGCCACTCGATATGACGGCGCGACTGTCATCTGATCGCCTGACACTTGCCGGCAACGCTCTTGACGGGCTGGGCGTCGATCTGTCCGGCCAGCTCGATGGCGCCAATTTCGACGGCAACGTCAATGGAACGGGCCGATTGAAGGGCAAGCCGCTGACGTTGTCGGCCGAACTCGCCAGCACGGCCGAAGGCAGCAATCTCCGGAAGCTGTCGCTGACCGTTGCGGACAGCCGAGTGACCGGCGATGTGGCGCTCAACGCCGAAGGACTGATGACCGGCCGGGTCGCCGTCGATTCGCCCGACCTGTCGGCGCTGGCGCCGCTGATGCTGGTCGAACTCGGTGGCCGGCTCAACGCCGACGTGAGCCTTGCTCCCACGGGCGGCCAGCAGGCAGCGAATGCCAATGTCAAGGCAACCAATCTCACGGTTGCCGGTACACAGATCGCTTCCGCCGACGTCGAAGCGGCGGTTGCCGATCTCCTGGGCGCGCCGAAGATCGACGGGCGCTTTACGGTGAAGGGCGTGACGACAGCGGCGGCGACCATCGCCAGCCTCGACGGCACTGCCAAGAGCGATGGCAGCGCCACCGCCTTCACCGTCAAGGTCGGTGGCCTCGCCGCGCCACAGCTGACGGCTGCCGGCCTGACCGGCTTTTCCGCCACCGCATCCGGCCGACTTCAGGACAACCGGGTGAACCTCGCTTCGGCGAAGTTGACCGGCCCCACCGGCTTTGGCGCCGAGGCCAAGGGCATCATCCCGCTGTCGGGTGGCGGTCTTGCCGTCGACGCCAATGCCAATCTGCCGCTCGCGCTGGCACGATCCTTCATCGCCGCACGCGGCACGCGCGTCACCGGCACGGCAAAAGCAACGCTGAAGGTGACCGGCAGCTTGGCGTCGCCCGAGCTCTCCGGGCGGGTGACGGTCAGCGACGCTTCGGTGATCGATCCCTCCTCCACCATGCGGCTCGACGCCATCAACGTGGCGCTCCAGCTTGCCGGCGACAGCATTCGCCTCGAAAAGGCGACGGCCACCATCAAGGGTGGTGGACGCCTGTCGGCCGAGGGCAGCGTCGGCCTGTCGCGCGGCATGCCGATGAATATTCGCCTCACGGCCGCCAAGGCGCGCGTCACCGACGGCCGGATCGTCACCGCCGATCTCGGCGCGTCGCTCGCCGTCAGCGGCTCGCTGGCGAACGGCCTGACGGTAGCCGGCAAGGTGGATGTCGCCCGTGCCGAGATCACCGTGCCCGAGGGAAGTGGTGGCGCGCCGGTGCTGATCGACGTCAAGCACAAGGACACACCCGATGACGTAAATGCCACGCTGAGGCGAATCAGCAAGGCGGCGGGCGGCGGTCGAGCTAAATCAGGCGGCGGCCTTTCCGTCGGTCTCGATGTCGCCATCAATGCGCCACGTCAGCTGTTCGTGCGCGGTCGCGGCATTGATGCCGAACTCGGCGGTCACCTGACGGTGCGCGGTACACTCGCCGACGTGCAGCCGGTGGGCAGTTTCACGCTGATCCGCGGCCGCGTGCTGGTGATCGGCCAGCGCATCAATCTCGACGAAGGCACGGTGACGCTCCAAGGCGATCTCAATCCCTATCTGTCGCTGTCGGCGACCAGCACGTCGGATTCGGTCGCGGTGACGGCCAGTATCGAGGGCTACGCCTCCGATCCCAACATCGTGCTCTCCTCGACGCCGGAGCTGCCGCAGGACGAGATCCTCGCCCGCTTCCTGTTCAAGCGCTCAGTCGCCGACCTGTCGGTGGTCCAGATCGCCCAGCTCGCCGAGGCGGTGACACAGCTGGCCGGCGGTGGCAGTGGCAACGGCCTGCTCGACCGTCTGCGCGCCGGGACGGGTCTCGACGACCTCGACGTGACAACCGATTCCGAGGGCAACGCGGCGGTGACGGCCGGCCGCTACATCACCGAGCGGGTTTATCTCGGCGTCACGGCCGGCGAAGGCGGCCGGAGCGGCGTGTCCGTCAATCTCGACATCACCGACGACGTCAAGGCCAAGGCCGAGGCGACGCAGGAGCAGTCGAAAGTTGGTGTCTACTTCGAGAAGGAATACTGACCTCGAGCCGGCCGCGCGAGGGAGATTCCGCCAGTCCGCCCTCCTCATCCGCAGCCAAGATCAATGACATCTCCGCAATCTGTTGGACGAATGGCCGACGGCGGCGCATCGTCCGCAGCGTTCCTTTTTGCACCATCCGATCGTCGGCAACCAGCCCGCCGGATGGCGCACGATAGCGAAGGCAAGCCATGAAGACCTATCAGATTCCCCACAGCGACCTCTCGGTCTCCTCCGTCATCCTCGGCCTGATGCGCATTCCCAAGATGAGCGACACCGAGATCCGGACGCTGGTTGATACCGCCCTCGAGGCGGGTATCAACATGATTGACCATGCCGACATCTATGGCGGCGAGCTGCACCTCTGCGAGAAGCGCTTCGGCGAGGCCATGAACCTCACGCCGGCCCGGCGCGAGAAAATCGTCATCCAGAGCAAGGCCGGCATCCGCAAAGGGTTCTTTGACTTCTCCGAGGCGCACCTGCTCGAAGCCGTCGATGGCTCGCTGAAGGCGCTCAGGACCGATTATCTTGATGTGCTGCTGCTCCATCGCCCCGACGCGCTGGTCGAGCCCGAGGAGGTCGCCTCGGCCTTCGACAAGCTCTCGGCGGCCGGCAAGGTGCGGAACTTCGGCGTCTCCAACCAGACGCCGGGGCAGATCGAGCTCTTGAAGACGGCGGTAAAGCAGCCGCTGATCGTCAATCAGGTGCAGCTCTCCATCACCCACGCGCCGCTGATCGCCCAGGGTGTTGCCATCAACATGGCCGGCCTCGAGCAGTCGGTCGATCGCAACCTCGGCCTGCTCGACTATTCGCGCAAGGAAGGCATGACGCTGCAGGCCTGGTCGCCGTTCCAGAGAGGCTTCTTCGACGGTCCGTTCATCGGTGACCGTGAAAACTGCGCCGACCTCAACGACGCGCTCGACGAGATCGCCGCCGCCCATGGCGTGACGCCGACCGGCATCGCCGTCGCCTGGATCACCCGCCATCCGGCGAAGATGCAGGTGGTGCTCGGCACGACGCGCACCGACCGCGTTAAGGAATGCGTGGCCGGCGCCGGCGTGACGCTGTCGCGCGAGGAATGGTATCGGCTGTTCACCGCTGCCGGTTACATCGTTCCCTGAGCGCCCATGGCCGGGCGGAAAGGTCTCCTTTCCGCCCGGCCCGCTTCCCTCGCGAAAAGGAGAAGAGCGATGAGCCCGCTCGATGCCGGCCTGTCCGGCCAGTTCAAAATCGGCGAGTTGGCGGTCAACCGCCTCGGCTTCGGTGCCATGCGCATCACCGGCAAGGGCATCTGGGGGCCGCCGGCCAATCGCGCGGCGGCGCTCGCCACGCTCAGGCGTCTGCCGGAGATCGGCGTTACCTTCATCGATACCGCCGACAGCTACGGCCCCGACGTTTCCGAAGAGCTGATCCGCGAGGCCCTGCATCCCTACACGGGCTTGCTGATCGCCACCAAGGGCGGCCTCACCCGTAGCGGCCCCGATCAATGGACACCGAACGGCCGGCCGGACTATCTGATCGGTCAGGCCAAGAAGAGCCTCGCCAAACTCGGCGTCGAGCGGATCGATCTCTGGCAGTTGCACCGCATCGACGTGAAGGTGCCGCGCGACGAGCAGTTCGGCGCCGTGCGCCGGCTCCTCGACGAGGGTATCATTGGCCATGCCGGCCTGTCCGAGGTGTCGGTCGCCGAGATCGAGGCGGCGCAAAAGGTGTTCCCGGTTGCCACCGTGCAAAACCGTTACAACCTTACCGACCGCGCCAGCCAGAACGTACTCGCCTACTGCGAGGCCAACGGCATCGGGTTCATTCCCTGGTTCCCGCTGGCGGCCGGCAAGCTCGCCCAGCCGGGCGGCCTCGTCGATCGCATCGCCAAGGCGCACGGTGCCACGGCCGGGCAGGTGGCGCTCGCCTGGCTCCTGGCGCGCAGCCCGGTGATGCTGCCGATCCCCGGCACATCCAGCGTCGCCCATCTCGAGGAGAATGTCGCCGCCGCCGGCCTCGTGCTCACCGACGCAGAGATTACCGAGCTCGACGCCGCGTAGGATCAATTTGGTATTGGCGACCGATGCGGCGGCGACACAGATCGCCGCCGCCCACGGAACGAATGGCCGTCGAGCCTTTCGCTCCAGGACGGGATGGGGCATTCTCCGCCCCATGCTCAAAACCTTCTTTTCCTATTATCGCCCCTACCGCGCGCTGTTCCTGCTCGACTTCGGCTGCGCCGTCGTTGCCGGCCTCCTCGAACTCGGCTTCCCGCTGGCGGTCAAGGTTTACATCGATCGCTTGCTGCCATCGTCCGATTGGGCGCTGATCGTCATCGCGGCGCTGGCCCTGCTGGTCATCTATCTGCTCAGCGCCGGCCTTAACGCCATCGTCGTCTATTTCGGCCACATGCTCGGCATCAATATCGAGACCGAGCTGCGGCGGCGCAGCTTCGACCACTTGCAGAAGCTCTCCTTCCGCTATTTCGACAACCACAAATCCGGCCACCTGGTCGCCCGGCTGACCAAGGACCTCGAAGAAATCGGCGAGATCGCCCATCACGGACCGGAGGACCTGTTCATCGCCGTGATGACCTTCCTCGGCGCCTTCCTGCTGATGCTGTCGGTCAACGTGGAGCTGGCGCTGATCACCGCCGCCATCGTGCCGGCCGTCGCCTTCATCACCGCCCGCTACGGCGGCCGCATGACCGAGAACTGGCATCAGCTCTATGGCCGTGTCGCCGGCTTCAACGTGCGGATCGAGGAAAATGTCGGCGGCATGCGCGTCGTGCAGGCGTTTGCCAACGAGGACCACGAGCGGCGGCTGTTCGCCGTCGACAACTCGGCCTATCGCACTACCAAGCTCGCCGCTTACAGGCTGATGGCCGCCACCAATGCGCTGTCCTTCCTGTCGATGCGGCTGGTGCAACTCGTGGTGCTGATCGCCGGCAGCCGCCTGGTGCTGATGGGTGAGCTGACGGCTGGCGGCTTCGTCGGCTTCCTGCTGCTGGTCGGCGTGTTCTTCCGACCTGTCGAGAAGATCAACGCGGTGATCGAGACCTATCCGAAGGGGATTGCCGGCTTCCGCCGCTATCTCGGCTTCCTCGCCACCGAGCCGGACATTGCCGACCGGCCGGGCGCCGTTGCCGCGCCTTCCTTTGCCGGCCACGTCCGCTTTTCAGGCGTCAGCTTCGGCTACGACGGCGATCGACCGCTATTTTCCGGCATCGACCTCGACATCGCCGTCGGCGAGACGGTGGCTTTCGTCGGCCCATCCGGCGTTGGCAAGACGACCCTCTGCTCGCTGCTGCCGCGCTTCTACGAGGTAACGGACGGCGCCATCTCCATCGATGGCGTGGACATCCGCGACATGACCGTCGCCTCGCTGCGGCGGCAGATCGGCATCGTGCAACAGGACGTGTTCCTGTTCGGCGGCACCATTCGCGAGAACATCGCCTATGGCAAACTCGATGCCACGGAGGCAGACATCGCCGCCGCCGCCGCGCGAGCGCAGCTCGGCGACTTCCTGGCCGACCTGCCCGACGGGCTCGACACCATCGTCGGCGAACGCGGCGTCAAGCTGTCCGGCGGCCAGAAGCAGCGCATCGCCATCGCCCGCATGTTCCTGAAGGATCCGCCGATCCTGATCCTTGACGAAGCGACGTCGGCGCTCGACACGGCAACCGAGCGCGAGATCCAGGCGTCGCTGGCCGAACTTGCCAAGGGGCGCACGTCGCTGGTCATCGCCCACCGGCTCAGCACCATCCGCAATGCCGACCGCATCGTTGTGGTCGACGCCGAGGGCATCGCCGAACAAGGCAGCCACGACGATCTTCTAAAGCGGGGCGGCGGCTACGCTCGCCTCTACGCGGCCGGTGGCTGACCGTCGGCCGCAGCCCGTTCGGAGCGCCAGCTGCGCCACAGGTACCAGACGGCAGCGGCGACCAGCAGGCCACCGATGAGCAACCCTATGGCGTTGCCGATCAGTGAGGCCAACTCGGCGATCTGCGTTGCGAATACGTAGCCGAGCAGGCTGTAGCCGGCGCACCAGCATATTGCGCCGACAACGGCGGCCAGCGTGAACGACGGCCATGACAGGCCGAGAAAGCCCGAGAGATACCCAAGATAGGGGCCGAGCGGGCTGAAGACGGTGCGGCTCAGAAAGACGGCCAGCAGTCCGTGTCGATCAAGGAGCGCCTCTGCCCGATCAAACAGGCGATCGACGCCGGGACGACTCCGAAGGCGGGCGATCAGCGGTCGACCGCCGGACCAGGCCAGGGCATAAGCCACCTGGTCCCCCACAACGAAGCCGAGCAGAGCCATGGCCTGCACCTGCCAGAGCACGAGATCGCCGGAGGCGGCGAAGCCTCCCGCCGTCATCACCAGGATCGAGGAAGGCACCGGCAGGGCCAAACAGGACAGTAGCAGGGCGAGCAGGACCAGCCAGCTTCCATAGGTCGGCACCAGCGCCAGCAGCGTCTCAGTCATAGGCACCCTCGCCAGCCCGAGGCGCGCCCCGGTGCCCGGCCCGCCGCTCTGCCTCCAGCTCCGCCTTGGCCGTTTCCACCCGACGCTGCAGCTCTTCGAGGCTGATGCCGGCCCGCGCCGCCACCTCGTCCAGGGTGATGCGTCGATGGTCGGGCGTCAGTTGCATGACGTCTGCCACCACCTCCGGCGGCAGCCCCCAGGATTTCGCCACGTAGCGCGGCGACATCCAACCGGCGAGCGGCTGTTCACGATGGGCTGGATCCGAGAAATACAGCACGTCCGACACAAAGTGGCCGCCAAACCAAACGAGCGCCATCAGGCCCACTGCCATGATAGCCGTCGGCCACGGATGCCGCCGGAACAGAAATCTCAGGAAATCCATGCGCCGTCTCTCCTCGGCGGACGCGCCGCCGATGCGGCGATCATAGCAGACGACCTGCCGACGGCGACAGGGTCCCCTCCGTCACCTCGACCGTCAGATGGACGATTTCGTGAACCGGCTGCAGGCGGCGGCGAACCCCATCTGCATTGTCGCCGACAACCGACACGATGGCGGCAAGGCCGGCCGGGCCAACGCGCCAGAGATGCAGGTCGACGATATGGGCGCCCTTTTCTCCCTCGACCAGATCGCGAATTTCGGCCTCAACATGGGGATCGGCGACGTCGAGCAGCACGGTCGATGCCGCTCGCATCAGCGACCACGACCAGACGGCGATGACGGTGGCGCCGACCAGTCCCATGGCTGGGTCGAGCCACGTCCAGCCCAGGAAGCGCCCGCCGAGCAGCGCCGCGATGGCAAGCACCGAGGTCAGGGCATCGGCCAGCACGTGGACATAAGCGGAGCGCAGGTTGTTGTCGTGGGGATGTTCGTCGGCATCGTGATCGTGGGTATCGTGGTCGTGAGGATGATGATCCTTGCCAAGCAGTACGGCGCTCAGCAGGTTGACCCCAAGGCCAAGCACGGCGATCGCCGTTGCCTCGGTAAAGGCCACCGGACGGGGATCGACGAAGCGCAGGATCGATTCGACTGCGATGCCGAGCGCCACGATGCCGAGCACCAGCGCCGAGGCGAAGCCGGCAAGGTCGCCGATCTTGCCGGTACCAAAGGTGAACCGTCGCTCGGCTGCGTAGCGCCTGGCCAGAAGATAGGCGACCGCCGCCACGGTCAGCGCGCCGGCATGGGTTGCCATGTGGAAACCATCGGCAAGCAGCGCCATCGAGTTGAACAGCAAGCCGGCCACGATCTCGCCGATCATCATGGCCAGAGTCAGGACCACGACCCAGAGCACGCGGCGGGTGTTGCGCTCGTGATCATGTCCAAGAAAAATATGGTCGTGGACCATCTCGTCGACGCCTGGCTGCATGTCTTTCCTCATTTTCCGTAGCGACGGATGGCGGCCATCAACTCGTCGGCCGCCGCCGATCGCGCGGCGTCGTCGATGCCTGGGCGGGCGACGTGCTCGCGCAGATGACCTTCGATCAGCTCATCCATCAGGCCCAGCACCGCGCCGCGGACACCGGCCACCTGATGCAGGACGACGGCGCAGTCCGCCTCGTCCTCGAGCGCCTTCTCGATGGCGGCCACCTGGCCGGCGATGCGTCGGATGCGTGCGATCAGGGGCTGCTTGTTGGTTTTGGTATGCATGATAGTATACCCCACTACCCTATATCGACGAGAATTGACAGCGAGATCTTCTGATCTTCTTGCCAACTCCGAGGCCAGCGTCAGACGCCGAACGAGGGCTGGACCAATGCCACCACGATGCCCGGCATGGCGGAGAGTGTCGGCCGGCGTATAAATGTCGGGATGGCCCACCAGCGCGTGGAGTCCCCAAAGGAGAAAATCTTGGCCAAGCATCGCTTCCGCGTCACCGTCGACGCTCTTTCCGAAGCCGCCGAACAGCCGCTGGTCTTCGCGTTCGACAGCCATGACGATCTGATCGCCCTCGCCAGCCGCCTTGGCAAGACCGGCGACGACGACCTTCTGTTCTTTGTCGGGCTCAAGCTGTTTGGCGAAGCGCTGCTCGCCCGCAAAGACGATCCGCTTCTCAAGGACTTTCGACCGCATTTTGGCGAGTTGATGAAAGCGATCAAGGGACAGAGAGTTTGATGGCGACGATCATCCATGATCCTTCAGTGTGGAAAGCCTGACAGCTTTCGGCAGATTGGGTAACGGATTACACTTTCCTACACTTGCTTACCGCCGTGTCAGGATCACTTGGCCGCCCTCTTCTATGGTGCTTCGGACCGCTTCCTAGCCATCCGATCTGACGGAGACCGCCATGACTGACCGCCGCCGCTTTCTCTTCTCCTTCCTTGCTGCCGGCACCGCCGTCGTCATCGGTTTGCCGGCCGCCTGGGCGGCAGACCGCATCCGCGGCGCCACGGCGATCACCAAGGTGTTCGGCGACGGCATCCGCCTGATCGGCGTCGCGCTCGAATACGAGGCAGCGGTCGACGGCGGCAAACTGACGGCGGCCAACTTCCGTATCGACAGCCGTACCGTCGTCAGCGTCTTCACCTGCGCCTCGCCTGACCCGGCCGACCGGGCGGCGACAGGCCGCTTTGTCATCGTCGAGCTGTCGCCGGATGACGCCGGGGCGCCGCTGCGCAAGCTGCTGCCGCCAGAGGACAACGGAAACGGCCCCGGCGACCCGGGAGCCGCCGGTGGACCGCCGCCCGGCGGCCCCAAAGTGCTCGACATCCTGGCCAAGGCGACCGTTACCCAGGTGAGCAGCGTGACGCTTGGCGACAATACGGTCGCGCCAGCCGGCGCCGCCATCACCACCACGGCGGTGAGCAACCTGATCGTCGACGACTTCCGGCAGGCGGAATTCTCAGACCCGAAGACCGGCGACAAACTGAAATACAACCTGTTCGTCCCGAAGGACTATGATCCGGCGAAGACTTATCCGCTGGTGCTGTTCATGCATGACGCCGGCGCCACCAGCATCGATCCGCTGACGACCTTGCGCCAGGGATTGGGCGCCGTGGGGTGGGCAAGCCCTGAGGACCAGGCAAAGCATCCGTGCTTTGTGCTGGCGCCCCAATACGCCGGCATGATCGCCAACGACCAGTCGGAAACCACCAGCATGCTCGACACCACAATTGACCTTATCGACAAGCTGGCGACCGACTACAGCATCGACCGTCGTCGCCTCTACGCCACCGGCCAGTCGGGCGGCTGCATGATGTCGATCGCCATGAACATCAAGTATCCGGACCTGTTTGCCGCGTCTTTCCTGGTGGCCGGCCAGTGGGATCCGGCCCTGGTGAAGCCGCTCGCCAAGGCCAAGCTGTGGATCGTCGTCTCGGAGGGCGATCTCAAGGCCTATCCGGGGCAGAACGCCATCACCGCGGCCCTCGAGCAGGACGGCGCCAAAGTGACCCGCGCCGTCTGGGATGGCACATCGACGCCGGACGCCTTCGCGGTGGCCGTGGCTGCGATGGCGGCCGAGGGAACGGCGATCAATTACGTCGCCCTCAGGAAAGGCACCGTGGTGCCGGCGGGCCAGTCCGACAACGGCGGCTCCAACCACACCAACACCTGGCGCATCGCCTACACGATCGGCGGCATCCGCGACTGGATCCTGGCGCAACAGCGCTGATGACGATTTCGGCTGGCCGTGAAAAGGCGCGGGCGCCCTCCTCCGGGCCCGCTCCAAAGTGAGAAGCCGGCACCCCCAAGGGAATGCCGGCTTCTTTTGTCCGAGCCGGCCCGATTCCGGGCCGGCCGCTGGCGGAGGAGCGGTCTTGCTTGCTACGTCTTGCAGCCGGAGGCGATCAGCGCTTCGGCTCGGCGATCCAGGGCGCCAGCGACACGTCGGCCTTGGAGAACTGCGGCAGCTTGGTCGCCAGATCATCCATGTTCTTGATGCCCTTCTCGAGAAGCATCTGCCGGGTGATCAGCGTCGGCGGCACCACCACCTGTGCGCCGGTGTCGACGCCGGCCAACTGCAGGGCCAGCGTGCGCACGCAGACCTCGCCGACCACCGCCGACGACGTCGCCGCCGTGGCCGCCCAGGCGCTCTTGTCCTCGACCATCGCCGAGATGTCCGGCGTCGAGATGTCGGCCGAGTAGATCTTGATCTTCTCGCTGAGGCCAGCCTCGTCGACGGCCGTCTTGGCACCCTTGGCGAACTCGTCGTAGGGCGCGAAGATGACGGTGATCTCGGGGTTGGCGCGCAGCACCGCCGCCGTCTGGTCGGCGACCGAGTTGGCGATCGGGTTGCTCATGGTGCCCCAGTGCGCCACTTCCTGGATGCCCGGGTACTTCTTCTTGAAGGCCTGCCAGGTCTCGTCGCGGCGATCGAGCGGCGCGATGCCCGGCACGTAGACGTAGCCAGCCTTGAAGCTCTCGCCGTTGTCGGCGATCGCCTGCTCGAGGGCGAGGCGGGCCAGTTCGCGATCGTTCTGCTCGATCTGCGGGATAGCCGGGTTTTCGCAGTTGACGTCGAAGGCGACAACCTTGAAGCCTTCCGCCACCGCCTGGGCGGCCGGGTCTTTCAGCGTCTCGGTTAGGCCATGCTGCAGGATGATGCCGTCGACACCGAGGTTCATGGCCTGCTGCAGCATCTCTGCCTGCAGCGCCGCGTCCTGGCGGGAATCGAGCACGTGCAGATCAAAGCCGAGCGCCTCGGCCTGGCGCGTCACGCCGGCCAGATAGAACTGGAAGAAGTCGCCGGTGGAAAGATAGCGCACCAGTGCGATCTTGATCTTGCGCTCGCCGACGATGCCGGGAGCGCCGGCGATGCCCTGGGCAAAGGCGCGCATCGGCAGGCCACCGGCCACCGTGGCGGTGGCAAGGCCGGCAAGGAACGTCCGTCTGTCGATAGTCGTCATTTTCTCACTCCTCAAATGACCGTTTTCAGTGATCGTTGTCCGGGCGCGCCTCCTCCGCGCGCCGCGGATATCCTCGCGTTTCCTGGGTGGGCCGAAGCCGGCATCAGCGACGCTGCGAGGAGGCGAAGCCGAAGGTGAACAGCAGGGCGAAGACAAGGACGAGGCCCTTGACGAAGTCCTGCGCGTAATAGGGGGCGTTGAG
>JAGSYU010000157.1 GCA_018262575.1 Pseudomonadota bacterium
CGAACTTAAGGTTAGGGAGCACCGCAAGCCCAGCACGCGAAGCGAGACGCCCACCCCGGCAGAGTTTCGGGAAAGGCTCTCAGAAATCCTGGTTTCTGAGCAGGTGCGCCGGAATCAGCAGGCCGGCGCCGATCGCGCCGAGGGTAAAGATCACCCGCAGCAGCGACTGCACGGCGAGGATCAGCGTCGCCTCGGCGTTGACGAGGTTGGGCGCGGTGACGGAGAGAAAGCCAAGCAGCGCCTGCCCGAAAAAGGCGCCTGGAACCATTGGAATGCAGCCGGCCAGCGCCACCGCGTTGCAGGCCGGGCCGAGCTGCCGCCGGAGCGCCGACACCGAACAGCTGGTGACGATGGCCGCCGCAAACGAGGCCCCCTCGAGGCTCCAGGCGAGATCCTGGCCAACGGTACGCACCGCCAGCGCCAGCGCACCGGCCGCCGCGCACCACGGCAGCGCCCGGTAGCCGAAATTGAACAGCACGCCGAAGCCGGCGGCGGCAAGCGCCCCGAACAAGGCCTGATGCAGGAGGTGCGGCAGCAGTTCGACCATCACAGCGACCTCAAACCGAGCAGCGCTTCGGCGAACCAGACGCCGACGGAGGCGAACACCATGATCATCAGCACCCAGACAGCCCGGGCGCTGCCCATGGTGGGAAAGCCGTCCATGATGTCGGTCTGGGCGTTGGTGGAGGGAACGCCGGGCACGAGCAGCAGGATCGATGCCATCATGGCAAGGTTGACCGTGCCGCTCTTCAGCAGGATCGAGCCGATGCCGCCGAGCGTCGCCGCGAGGAAGGCGATGAGACCGGCAACGATGAACACGTTGACGCCGTTGTGCAGCAGCTGATGGCGCACGTATTGCCCCACCGTGCCCGCGACCAGCACGGCGCCGAAGGCCGGCCAGTCGATGCCGAGCAGACGGCCGAAAGAGGCGCAGGCGATGCCGACGGCCAGCGCCACCACCCAGGCCGGGTGGCGCGGCGTGTCCTGGACCAGTCGACCAATCTCGGCCTCCACCTCGTCAACGGTCATTCCGCCCTGCGACACGCGCACCGCCAGACGCCGGATCGCCTGATCGAGGCGGTGGTTCACCCCGAGCCGGCCGACCTGCATCATGCGGGTGATGGTGTTGCCGCCGGCATGGACGGTGATCTCCAGCGACGCATAGCCCGAGCGCATGCCGACGTCCTCGACGCCGAAGCCCCGGGCGATCATGCCGACGCCTCCGTGAACCACGGAGACCGACGCGCCGCTCTCCATCATGATCCGGCCAGCCCGGAGCGCCATGTTGGCGATCCGCTCAAGCTCTCGATGGCGAACGATGACCGGGTCTTGCAGCTGTTCCATGGCGCCCCGTCGAATGGCGGATTCGCGTCTCGAGTTCGTCGGCGGACCCGGACGTCGTCGTCCCCGGCAACAGCTCGGTCGAGCAAATCCGAGGCCCGACCGATTCCCGCGTGAATCGAACGGACTTGAAGTGAAATATCAGGGCGGTGGTAGCCCGGGCAAGCGGCCGGCGATGCGGAGCTGCTTTTTCTTGAGCCTCCGATGCCGAAAAACGCGCCAGCCCCTCTACGAGCCGGCCAAGACCATCCTCGATCGACACCATCGGCGAAAAGCGCCGATTCCGCGCCGCACCCGCAGGAAAATGGCGCGACCGCACGGTGACGGGAAGCGGTTCTGAAAGCGAGCCCCTCCATCCGCAAATGCCCGATTGATCTTTCGTAGGGCCACGGTGCTTGCACAAAAGGCTTAGCTGTGCCAAGACCTATGCTGAATGGGCTTGCTCGAAACGAAACGATTTCGGCAAACCGTTTCCAAGGCGACCGCGGCGCGGGGGGAAGACAGCGCACCGCAGGAAAGCCGGAAGCTGGGAGTTTAAGGCTGGACCTGACCGCGCTTCTGGGCCAACGCCCCGGAGGGCAGATTCAGGGCAAAACAGGCGGGGACCGATCCAGAATCGAAGTGCAGCCGGTATTTAGGTAACTTCTGGTTGCATATTTTCTTGCGTCAAAAACCATGATCGCAAAAACAAACACACTCCACCGCAGTGTAGTTGATCTACGACATGGTTTTTGTATCGAAACCGGGCTAAACCGACAACCAGTCCAAAAGGCGTAGTGGGCTAGCCCGATGCGCCGGACAGGATCGGTAGAAGACGCCGACAACGGCGCAGGACCGGCGAAAAGCAGGAAGCGTCTGGACCGGGCCGTTACGTAACAACGAACGGGCGATGAAATAGCGACCAATGAAACCGATCGTCACGCTCACACTCAATCCTTCCATTGACGACACGGCCGAGGCCGAGGTCGTCAAGCACACCCATAAGATCCGCATCACCAACGAGCAGCATGATCCGGGCGGTGGCGGCATCAACGTCACGCGCGTCGTCCAGGAACTCGGCGGCAGTTCGATTGCGCTCTACATGTCGGGTGGCACCACCGGCCAGATGTTCGACGAGCTGCTGGCGGCTCGCAACATTCCCCGTCGCCGCATCCCAATTGCCCAGAGCACGCGCGTCGCCCATCTCGTCTACGAGCGGTCGACCGGCCTCGAATACCGCTTCATTCCCGAAGGCCCCGAGGTCAGCGAGATCGAGTGGAAGCGTTGCCTCTACGCGCTCAAGGACCTCGATTGGGACTGGTGCGTCGGCTCGGGCTCGCTGCCGCGCGGCATCCCTGAGAATTTCTATGTCCAGTTGGCCGATCTCGTCATCGAGCGCGGTGGCAATCTGGTGCTTGATACCTCGGGCAAGCCGCTCGAGCTGGCACTTGAGCGCGGCGGCATCACGCTGTTCAAGCCGTCCGAGGGCGAATTCGCCAAACTGGTTGGCCGGCCGCTGCCCACCGTCGACGACATGGTCCCCGCCGCCAAGGAGCTGATCGCTTCCGGCCGGGTGAAAATGATCGCCATCACCATGGGCGGCGATGGCGCCCTGTTGGTGACTGCCGACAACCACCTCTTCCTGAAGGCGCCCGACGTCGAAGTGAAGAGTGCGTCCGGTGCCGGCGACAGTTTTGTCGGTGGTATGGTCTACGGCCTCGCCTCCGGCCTCATTCCGGAAGACGCCTTCCGTCTTGGCGTCGCCTCCGGCACGGCCTCGGTGATCATGCCCGGCACGCAACTCTGCCAGAAGGCGGACGTCGACCGCATCCTTGAAGAAATCGGCGCCTATCACCACAACTGGTGAACTGGGGAATCTGGAAATGCAAAGGGAGCGCGACAACACCGCGCTCCCTTTTTCGCATCCAGAAAAGAGATCCCTACGCGTCCACCCTCTCGGCCGGCTTGAGGCTGACGCTTTCGCCGCAGCCGCAGGAGCCAACCTGGTTGGGGTTGCGGAAGACAAAGCCGGTCCGCAGTGGCGTCTGCTCGAAATCCATCTCGGTGCCGAGCAGGAACAACACCGCCTTGGCCTCAATGAACACGATGGCGCCGTGCGCCTCGACGCGCTCGTCGCCCGGCTGCCCCTCGCGGGCAAGGTCGAGCGTATAGGACATGCCGGCGCAACCACCGTTCTTGATACCCAACCGGATGCCCACGGCATCCTCGGCGTTGTCGACGATCTCGCGCACACGCTCGGCGGCGGATTCAGTCAGCGTCATCACGGCGAACTTGGCGAGAGCCATGTCATGAATCTCCAGAACGGCCCCGGTTCAAGGCCAGGGCGGCCCGACTGAAAATAGGGAGCAAAGGCAATTGAGACAAGCGCCTTGCCGCATGGCCGCCCTGCAAGCCCCTCAGTGACCATCAGGCAAAATGCTGCCGGATGTAGGCCTCGAGCTTGGCAAGGTGCTGTTTGCCGCCCTCGATGGCCCCACTCTTGGCCACCACCTCGTCACGGAAGGCCTTCGTCTCAAAGAGCTGGCGCAGCGTGATCAGCGTACCGCCGAGCGATTCGGCCAGAGTGATGGTGGTTTCAAACCAGAATTTCTTGCCGTCGCCATGGTCGAACACCAGCTTCGACGGCGGCACGATTTCCTTGAATACCGAACGATTGGGATAGCGCGTGCCGTCCGGCCCCACCATGTCGAAGGTCCAGACGCCGCCGACGCGGAAATCCATGCGGACGCCTTCCGAGGTAAAGCCGTCCGGACCCCACCAGTTGTTGACGTGGACAGGGTCGGTCATCGCCTTCCATACCCGTTCCCGCGCAAAGGGAATTTCCCGCCGCAATATCAGTTCACGGTCCGACTCGTTGGTCATCGCTTCGTCCCCTTGTCGTTGTCGAGTACGCCGAGATAGTTTTCGAGGCGGGTGAACCGCCCCTCCCAGACCTGCCGCTGCTCTTCAATCCAGCCGGACGCCACCTCGAGCGGCGCCGCCTCCAGCCGGCAAGGTCGCCATTGAGCGTTGCGGCTCCGGCTGATCAGCCTCGCCCGCTCCATCACCTTGAGATGCTTGGTGACCGCCGGCAGCGAGATGCCGAGCGGCTCGGCCAGTTCGCCGACCGTCGCCTCGCCCTGGCCCAGCCGTGCCAGCATGGTCCGTCGGGCCGGATGGGCCAGCGCCATGAAGATTGCGTCGAGGTCGGCTTCGCATTTAACCATACGGTTAAATGATCAGTAAAAAGACTGACTGTCAAGTGATCCGCAGCCACCCCGCAGCGAAAGGCCGCCGAATCGCTCCGGCGGCCTTTCGCTAGATCATCGGAAACAGCGGTGCGCGACGATCAGTACCAGTCGGTGGCGACCTGGGCTTCTTCGCTCATCCGGTCCGGCGTCCAGGGCGGATCGAACACCATGTTGACCTTGACGTCATAGACGCCGGGGACCACGCCAACGGCGTTCGCCACCCAGCCCGGCATCTCACCGGCCACCGGACAGCCCGGCGCGGTCAGCGTCATGTCGATGGTGACGAGGCGATCGTCGTCGATGTCGATCCGGTAGATGAGGCCGAGCTCGTAGATGTCGGCCGGAATCTCCGGGTCATAGACGGTCTTCAGCGCCGCGATGATGTCATCGGTGAGGCGTTCGATCTCCGCCGGTGCGATGGTCGAGCCGGCGGCGGTCTCAGGCTGATTGGGGAACGATTCGGCTTGGTCGGTCATCTCGGTCATCCGAACAGGGTCTCGGCCTTCCTGAGGGCCGTGACCAGCGCGTCCACTTCGGCGCGCGTGTTGTAGAGGGCAAAGGAAGCGCGACAGGTCGACGTCACGCCGAAGCGCGAGAGCAGCGGCATGGCGCAGTGGGTGCCGGCGCGAACGGCGACACCCGAGCGGTCGATGACGGTGGCAACGTCATGGGCATGTGCCCCGTCCATGGAGAAGGCGACGATGGCGCCTTTCTCCTTGGTGGTGCCATAGATGCGGATGGAGTTCATCTCGCCAAGCCGCAGCATGGCGTAGTCACGCAGATCGGTCTCGTGGGCGAGGATGGCGTCCCGGCCGAGACTCTCCATGTAGCGCACTGCCGCGCCAAGGCCGATCGCCTGCACGATCGGTGGCGTACCCGCCTCGAAGCGGTGCGGCGGCGCATTGTAGGTGACCCCTTCGGTGGTCACCGTCTCGATCATCTCGCCGCCACCTTGCCAGGGCGGCATGACCTCCAGGAGGTGCCGCTTGCCGTAGAGGACGCCGATGCCGGTCGGGCCGTAGACCTTGTGGCCGGTCAGCACATAGAAGTCGGCATCGAGGTCCTGCACGTCGACCGGCAGATGGACCGCGCCCTGACTGCCATCGACCAGCACCACCACGCCGTGGGCGTGAGCGATGCGCGTCACCTCGCGGATCGGCACGATGGTGCCGGTAACGTTGGACATCTGGGTGATGGCGACGATCTTGGTACGCGGCGTGAACAGTTTCTCGAAAGCCTCGAGGTCGAAGCTGCCGTCGTCGTGGACCGGCGCCCACTTGATGACGACGCCCTTCTTCTCGCGGTGGAAGTTCCACGGCACGATGTTGGAATGGTGCTCCAGGATGGAGAGGATGACCTCGTCCCCCTCGCCGAGCACCATGCCGCCGTAGCTTGCCGCCACGAGGTTGATCGCCTCGGTCGACGACCGGGTGAAGATCACCTGTTCGATCGACGGCGCGTTCAGGAAGGCGCGCACTGCCTCGCGGGCGTCCTCGTAGGCTTCGGTGGCGGCATTCGACAGGTAATGCAGGCCGCGGTGCACGTTGGCATATTCGTGGGTATAGGCGTGGCGCATGCGGTCGAGCACGGCCAGCGGCTTCTGCGCCGAGGCACCATTGTCGAGATAGACCAGCGGCTTGCCGTAGACTTTCTCGGCAAGGATCGGGAACTCCTTGCGCACGGTCTCGACGTCATAGGACGGAACGGACATATTCATTGTCTCTTGTCTGGGCCACCCGGCACGCCGGGCGGCGATACCGACTCTACGCTGATCTGGCTTTCAGCCAGCCCTCGACCCGGTGGATGAGGGCGTCATGGACCGCCTGATTCTGGATCTCGTCGATTGCCTCGCCGAGGAAGGCGAGGATCAGCATGCTCTCGGCCTCCGTCTTGGGAATGCCGCGCGACAGCAGATAGAACAGCAGATCGTCATCGATGGCGCCGCAGGTGGCACCGTGGCCGCACTGAACGTCATCGGCGAAGATCTCGAGCTCCGGCTTGGCATCGGCCTCGGCCTCCTCCGACAAGAGCAGCGACGCCGTCATCATGCGGGCATCGGTCTTCTGAGCGTGGGACGGCACGGCGATGCGGCCGGCGAACACCGAACGCGCCTCGTCGTCGATGACCGCCTTGTAGAGCTCGCGGCTCCGGCAATTCTCGGCACCGTGGACGAGGAACAGCGTCGTGTCGGCGTGGCGGCGACCGTTGAGCATGGTCACGCCCCGGAAGCCGGCCCGGGCGTCGCGACCGGTGAACTCGGCGAAGATCTGCGCACGGGCCAGGCTGGCACCGAGGGCGGCGTTGAAGGTATCGAAGCTCGCCCCCTGGCCGATCTTCGCCACCAGCGAGGTCAGGCTGACCGCCTCGTCGGGTTCGAGCTGAAGACGGATGTGATCAACGGCGGCGCCTTCACCCACGTTGATCACCGTCATGACGTTGGAATGATGGGCGACGGTATCGAGCGACTCCACCGTCTCGATCAGCGTCACCTTGGCGCCCTTGCCGACGGTGACAAGATGGCGCACCGCCGTCGAGGCGGCGGGCTCGCCCTCGGCGATGTGGACCAGTTCCAGCGGCCGTTCGATCACCGCGTCGTCGGCCACCACGATGACGAGACCATCGGTCATGAACGCCGTGTTGAGCGCCACCGCGGTATTGGTGGCAATGGCGTCCTCAAGCTTCAACGCGGCCAGCACGTCGGCGTCGCCCGCCTCCAGCGCCTTGGCCAGCGAGAAGACCGACAAGCCGGGCTCAAGGCCGTTGAGGTCGGACAGCTCGGGCCGATAGCGACCGTTGGCGATGACGAGGCGACGGGCCTTGTCGTCGTCCACCGCCGGGGCGGCGATCAGCACGCGCGCCACGTCGGCCGGGCCGGCGGCCGGCGGGAAGGTCTTCAGCCGGGCCCGCAGGTCGGTGTATTTCCAATCCTCGACGCGGCGATGTGGCAAGCCGCTCTTTTCGACGCCACCAAAGGCGGCGTCGCGGATGGCGATGACGTCGGCCGTTCCCGGCAGCGACGTCCGTTCGGCCGGGTAGAGGGCGGCAAGCGCCTGCTCGGCCGGCGTCTGGATGGGGGTGGCAGCCATGCTCGATCTCCTCAGGCGGCCGCGTCCGCCACATAGGCGGCGTAACCATTCTTCTCAAGGTCGAGCGCCAGCTCCGGCCCGCCGGTACGGACGATGCGGCCATCGGACAACACGTGGACGATGTCCGGCACGATGTGATCGAGGAGGCGCTGATAGTGGGTGATCACCACGAAGGAGCGGTCGGGCGAGCGCAGCGCGTTGACACCGTCGGCCACCACCTTCAGCGCGTCGATGTCGAGGCCCGAATCGGTTTCATCGAGGATGCAGATCGCCGGCTGCAACAGCGCCATCTGCATGATCTCGGCGCGCTTCTTCTCGCCGCCGGAGAAGCCGACGTTGACCGGCCGCTTCAGCATGTCCGAGGTGATGTTCCGAGGTGATGTTGAGCTTTTCGGCAACGCCCTTCACCAGCTTCATGAATTCGGGCGTGGTCAGCTCTTTGTCGCCCTTGGCCTTGCGGTGGGCGTTAAGCGCCGCCTTCAGGAAGGTCATGGTGGCAACGCCTGGGATCTCGATCGGATACTGGAAGGCGAGGAACAGGCCGGCCACCGAGCGCTCGTTGGGTGCGAGGTCGAGGATCGACTGGCCGTTCAACAGCACTTCGCCATCCGTGACCTCGTAGTCGTCCTTGCCGGCTAGGATGTAGGAGAGCGTCGACTTGCCGGCGCCGTTCGGCCCCATGATGGCGTGCACCTCGCCGGGATTCACGGTGAGGGTGAGCCCCTTCAGGATCTCGCGGCCGCCGACCCGGGCGTGGAGGTTCTTGATCTCGAGCATGGTTCTGTCCTGTTGTCCGTTGGCCTCGACGCGCACGGCGGAGGCTCGTTGTCATTGGTCTTGAGATAAAGGATGCGTGTCGCGGCGCACCCGGCAGATCAGCCGACGCTGCCTTCGAGACTGATGCCGATCAGCTTCTGCGTCTCCACCATGAATTCCATCGGCAGCTGTTGCAGCACGTCCTTGACGAAGCCGTTGACGATCAGGGCGATGGCTTCTTCTCCCGGCAGGCCGCGCTGCAGGCAGTAGAACATCTGGTCATCCGAGATCTTCGACGTGGTGGCTTCATGCTCGACGATGGCCGAGGCGTTCTTGCTCTCGATGTAGGGCACGGTATGGGCGCCGCACTTGTTGCCGATCAGCAGGCTGTCGCAGTTGGTGAAGTTGCGGGCGCCCGAGGCCTTGCGGCCGATCGACACGAGGCCGCGGTAGGTGTTGCTGGAGCGGCCGGCCGAGATGCCCTTGGAGATGATCTTCGACGAGGTGTTCTTGCCGAGGTGGATCATCTTGGTGCCGCTGTCGACCTGCTGGCGGCCATTGGAGATGGCGATCGAGTAGAACTCGCCGCGCGAATTGTCGCCGCGCAAGATGCAGGAGGGGTATTTCCAAGTGATGGCCGAGCCGGTCTCCACCTGTGTCCAGGAAATCTTGGAGTTCTTGCCCCGGCAGTCGCCGCGCTTGGTGACGAAGTTGAAGATACCGCCCTTGCCTTCCGAATCGCCCGGATACCAGTTCTGGACGGTGGAATACTTGATCTCGGCGTCATCAAGGGCGATCAGCTCGACCACCGCGGCGTGCAACTGGTTCTCGTCCCGGCTCGGAGCCGTGCAGCCCTCGAGATAAGAGACGTAGGCGCCCTCGTCGGCGATGATCAGCGTCCGCTCGAACTGGCCGGTGTTCTTCTCGTTGATGCGGAAATAGGTGGACAGTTCCATCGGGCAGCGCACGCCCTTCGGCACGTAGACGAAGGAGCCGTCCGAGAACACCGCCGAATTCAGCGTCGCATAGAAGTTGTCGCTGACCGGCACGACCGAGCCGAGATACTTCTTCACCAGCTCCGGATGCGTCTTCACCGCCTCCGAGATCGGGCAGAAGATGACGCCGTGCTTGGCAAGCTCGGCCTTGAAGGTGGTGACCACCGAAACGCTGTCGAACACCGCGTCGACGGCGACGAGGCGCTCGCCCTTCTCGACGCCGGCCAGGATTTCCTGCTCCATCAGCGGAATGCCGAGCTTCGCATAGGTGGCGAGAAGCGCCGGATCGACCTCGTCGAGGCTCTTGGGGCCGGCGGTCTTTTTCGGCGCCGAGTAATAGTGCAAATCCTGGAAATCGATGGGCGGATAATCGACACGCGCCCAGGTCGGCTCGTCCATGGTCCGCCAGCGGCGCAATGCTTCGAGCCGCCATTCGGTGAGCCATTCCGGCTCGTCCTTCTTGGCCGAAATGAAGCGGACGGTACTCTCGTCGAGCCCTTTTGGCGCCAGATCCGACTCGATGTCGCTGACGAAGCCATACTTGTACTTGTCGACGTCGATCGACAGGACGTGATCGACCGTCTCCTTAACTGCTGCCATCTCTCGCTCCTTCCACGCGGTTTCAAGGACCGTGGGAAATCTGTCC
>JAGSYU010000285.1 GCA_018262575.1 Pseudomonadota bacterium
TTTGTCACGCACTAATTGCAGTCATTTCTCCAAGGCTTTGCATAAGTCGAGAGCATCTACGGATATTTGCGTAAACCTCGGTGACCAAGGCAGACGGGGCGTAGATGCGAGCGACACACCACCTGCGCCCAACTTTCTGTTGCGCAAACCCTCGATTCGTCTTGCCTATACGCCAATAGCACCCGAAGCGGCTTCTCTCCGTCGATCCTGCCGGTCATGGCGCGCCTTCGGCGACGCGAGGCCGGATCGATGGCGTGGCGTTCGATACCTTCGCTTTCCGGCGCGATGAAGCCCAAAGCCATCGACAAAGCCATCGATCGGCCTGACCAGGTTTCAAAGCCGCTTCAACATCGGAATCCGTCCTTGTACCGGCGGTTTGCCCTGACGCCTTCACAAGCCCGATTGACAAGTCGTCCAGCAGCGAGCAATATTCTTGCTAATACGTATTAGCAAGTTGATTAGCAGATGGCACGCACCAAGGGCAGACTGACGCAACGGGATATCGCCAAGCTGGCCGGCGTCAGCCAGGCCGCGGTGTCGCTCATCCTGAACGGTGGCGCCGAGCAGGCGCGTCTTTCCGCCGAGACCCGCGAACGGGTGATGGCCGTCATCCAGGGAACCGGCTATGTCGCCGATCCCCTGGCCCGTCAGATGCACAAGAAAGGCAATCAGCTTCTTGGCGTCTTCACCTACGAACCGGTCTTTCCCAACGCCCAGGCCGACTTCTACACACCGTTCCTGCTCGGCATCGAGGAGGAGGCTGAGCGTCTCGGCTATGATCTCCTGCTGTTCACCAGCACACCGGTTGAAGATGGCCGCCGCAAGCTGTTCCGCAAGGAGAGCCGACTCCGCCTTGCCGACGGCTGCATCGTCATCGGCCGCGAACAGGACCGCGACGAACTCGCCAAGTTGGCGGCCGGCGGCTACCCGTTCGTGGCGATCGGCCGCCGCGACGACAACAGCGGTGAGATCCCGTACGTCGGAGCCGACTACCTCACCGTCACCCGCGATCTGGTGCGACGCGCCCACGAACTCGGGCACGTCCACCTTCTTTACGTCGGTGACGGGACCGGCGCCGAATCGCTGATCGACCGCTGGCAGGGATTCAGCGAAACGGTCGCCACGCTCGGCCTCACCGGTGACCGCACGGCCCCGATGGTCGAACCGTCGACGATCATCGAGCGGGCGCTGGCCTCCGGGGCCACGGTGCTTTTCTGCGAAGTTGCCAGCGACGCGCTGGCCCTTGCCCGCGAGGTCGACGCCCGGCGGCTCGGCGCCCGACTTTCCGTCGTCGCCATGGGCAGCGCGGCATCGCTATCCCTGCCCTCGCTCCGGCTGTCCGGTTTCGAGCTCCCCCGCGAAGAGATGGGGCGCCAGGCCGTACGGACCCTGAGCGCCATCATCGAGAACCGGTCCGTCGAGCGGCAGATCTTGCTGCGGCCGAACACGGTTGACGGCCAAACTCTTGGAAAACGCGAACAATAGGTGCGCTGTGAAAGAACTGAAGGTTGATCTTGTCATCATCGGCGGCGGTCTCGGAGGCGTTGCCTGCGCCCTGGCCGCCAGCCGCTCCGGGCTGACGGTGGCGATGACCGAGGAATATGACTGGATCGGCGGCCAGCTGACCAGCCAGGGCGTGCCCCCCGACGAAGCGTCCTGGGTGGAGCAGTTTGGCATCACCGCCAGCTACCGGGCGCTCAGGGATGGCATTCGCGACTACTACCGGCGCAACTATCCCCTGACGCCGACGGCGCGCGCCTGGCGTGAGTTCAATCCCGGCGCCGGTTCTGTGAGCCGTCTCTGCCCCGAACCACGCGTTTCGCTGGCCGTCATGGAAGCCATGCTGGCGCCTTACCGCAGCTCCGGGCGCCTGACCGTCCTGCAACCGTTCAAGCCGGTGGCGGTCGACGTTGACGGCGATCGCGTCCGGGCCGTCACCGTCGCCCACCGCGACAGTGGCCAGCAGATTACCCTGACCGGCCGCTACGTGGTCGATGCAACAGAAACCGGCGACCTCCTGCCGCTTTCGGGCACGGAATTCGTGACCGGCTTTGAAGCACAGGGCGACACCGGCGAGCCGACAGCGCCGGCCGAGGCGCAGCCGCTCAACATGCAGGCGGTGTCCTATTGCTTTGCCATGGACCACGTCGACGGCGGCGACTACACCATCGACAAGCCGACCAACTACGAAAGATGGCGGGCCCTCAGGCCACCGTTCTGGGGCGCCAACCAGCTGAGCTGGCAGTCGCCGCACGCCCGAACGCTCGAAACCGTCACCAGCGCCTTCACGCCCAATCCCGACGACGACCCGATGGCGGTGATCTCCGACCAGCGGCTCACGCCGGGTGACGACGACCTGTGGATCTACCGCCGCATCGCGGCGCGGCGGAACTTCGTTCCCGGTACCTATGACAGCGACATCACGCTGGTGAACTGGCCGTTGCTCGACTATTGCGACGGGCCAATCTTCGGCGTGCCCGAAGACGAGGCGCGGCAGCATCTCGCCAACGCCGCCGATCTGTCGCGTTCGGTGCTCTACTGGATGCAGACCGAGGCGCCGCGCCCCGACGGCGGCGTCGGCTACCCTGGCCTCAGGCTGCGCAGCGACGTGACCGGCACCATCGACGGCCTCGCCCAGGCGCCTTACATCCGTGAATCGCGGCGTATTCGCGCCGAGTACACCATCGTCGAGCAGGATCTTTCCTACGCCGTCCGCGGCGAGCGCGGCGCCGTACACTATGCCGATTCCGTCGGTGTCGGCATGTACCGGATCGACCTGCATCCATCGACCGGCGGCGACAACTTCATCGATGTGGCCTCCTGCCCGTTCGAAATCCCGCTCGGCGCTCTGCTGCCGCAGCGCATGCAGAACCTGCTGCCGGCCTCCAAGAACATCGGCACAACCCACATC
>JAGSYU010000158.1 GCA_018262575.1 Pseudomonadota bacterium
CCGCATCTGCCTTGGCATGATCGCCCTCGCCGTCGTCATCGGCCTGCCGCTGCTCGACGGCCTGCTGCGCTGAGCGCAAGACGCCGCATTTGCCATCTCTCCCTCCGGCGTGAAGGGGAGAACCGACATGCTCGGAAAGATCATTCTCGGCGGACTCGTCCTGTTTGCCGGCGACGTCTACCTGCTCAACGCCCGCTGGCTGGCCGCGCCCACCGAGGGCGGCCAGCCACGCCTCATCGCCCATCGCGGCGTTTACCAGACCTTTTCGCGCGACAGCGTCGAGGCCGAGACCTGCACGGCGGCCCGCATCGATACGCCCAGCCACGAGTTCATGGAGAACACCCTGACGCCGGACAAGGTGTTCGCCGTGCTGCACGACTGGACGATCGACTGCCGCACCGAAGGCCACGGCGTCACCGAGGAAACGCCGTGGACGACGCTCAAGACGCTGGACGTCGGCTATGGCTATACCGCCGACGGCGGCAAGGGCGTCGGCCTGATGCCCCGCCTCGAAGACGGCTACGTCTGGACCAACACGGTCGAGACCATCGGGCCGCTCTTGAAGGGCAACTGAGCTGTTCGACGCACGAGGTCAAACCCGCCCGGGTCCTGCGGATCTCGGCGAACTAACCCGGAAGGCCATCCAGCTTCGGGATGGTTTCCAGCCCCTCGTCCCACTCCGCACGGCTTGAACAGCAGATATGGGCATTGGGGCGGATGTCGATGGCGCTATCCAGACTGCCGGCAGGCACGACCAGCAAGGCCCCCGCCGCCTGAACGCTCGGAACGGCGGACCCGCATTTCAAGCAAAAGCTCTTCTCGTGACGTGTCTCCGGAACCCGGTAGGTCTGAACGCTTTCATGACCGGAAACCCAGTTCAGCGTCGCCGTCGCCGAGAACAGGTTGGCCGCATGCGCGGACCCCGTGTCCTTCCGGCAGCGCTGGCAATGACACAGAAAGAAGGCCTCGAACTCACCCGAGACTTGGAACTGGACGGCGCCACACTGACAGGAACCGGACGTGGTTGAGGGCATCACGGTACACTCCCGTTCGTTGACGCGGAATCGCAGTGGTTGCCACAGTCTGACAGGTTCATCGCCCCGAAACGAGCCCCCCGCCCCATCGGGGTTTCGGTTCAGGCCTCGGCGCACCTCATTCCCGGGTGAATCCCCAGCGCGGCGGCGCGGGCGGCGAAATCGTCGCGCAGGTCGGACACGCGGATCTCGGCGAAGCGCCGGAGCAATAGCGCCCGCGCCTCGTCCAGCGTCTGGCGCAGCGCCGTGTTGACGGCCTGCTCGACGAGGCATTGCGGCTGGTCGTCGGCAAGGCCGAGCGCGAATACCTCGGGCGCGCCCACCGCGTCGTAAACGTCGGCCAACGTCATCTCCGAGAGCGGCCGACCGAGCATCCAGCCGCCGCCGTGCCCCCGCTCGGAGGTGACGTAGCCGCCATCACGCAGCCCGGCCAGCGTGCGCCGCACCAGCGCCGGATTGGTGCCGAGCATGCCGGCAATGTCCTCGGAGGTCATCGGACCTTGCTGCTCATCCATGTGGAGCAACACATGCAGCATGCGCGACAGACGGCCATCGTGCCTCATCATCGTCTCCCAGTGCATCGACCCATTCGAACGATACGGCCCGCAAGGGCCAGTTCGATTGGATAAGTTGATGCTTTAACAAAGAAATCTAGTGCACGTCGCTCCACGGGTCGTGAATCTCTCGCGTGTGTCTGTGCACTAGAGAACCGACGCCACCCTATCATGACATCTGAAGTAACGTGAGTCCTTGACGCCTTCCATTTTGTAACTTATCAAGTTTCGAATAACTGCTGGCGGAACCAAACCATGTCCACCTCCCACCACGGTCACCCGAGGCTGGCCCTTTCCGTCGTGCTGTTCGCCGCGGCGACGACCATCATGGATATCTCGCTGCTGATCATCGCGCTGCCGGCCATCGGCCGCGACCTCGCCCCGCCACCGGCGACGCTGGCCCTGGTGCCGCTCGCCTTCTCGCTGGCTTTCGCCCTGGGGCTGCTGCCGCTCGGGCGCCTCGGCGACCTGATCGGCCGCCGGCAGGTGCTGATGGCCGGCGCGGCGGTCTGGACCGTCGCCGGCCTCGCAACCGCGCTGGCGCCATCGATCGCCCTCCTGCTGGCCAGTCGCCTTTTGGCCGGCTTTGCCGCCGCCGCGCTGTTGCCGCAGGCCATGGCACTGGCCTCAGGTCTCGCGCCGCCCGACGGCCGGGTCAGCGGCATCGGCCTGTTCATCGCCACCACCGCCTCAGGCTCGATCCTCAGCCCGCTCCTCGGCGGGGCGGTGCTGACGCTCGACCCCGGCGGCATCGGCTGGCGGCTGATCTTCCTCTATCAGGGCACGGCCGGCCTGTTGGCCCTCAGCGGCGCGCGCCTCACCTTGGCCCGCAGCGCCGGCCGGCCCGACCGAAAGACGGCCGGCTTTGACGGCCGGGGCACCGCGCTGGCCTCGCTCGCCATCCTGGCGCTGGTGGTTCCGCTCGCCATCGGCCGTCTCGCCGGCTGGCCAGCCTGGATCGTCCTTCCGGTGGCGGCGGTCCTGCCGGTGTCACAGCTGCTCAGGCGCCATCTCGACCGTGCCGCCGCCCTGAACCGACCGCAGATCCTGCCGGCTTCGCTGCTGAAACAACCCGTCATCGTCGGCACCGTCGCCCTCACCGCCGTCGTCTTCTCGGCCGGTCCCGGCATCTTTGCGGCGCTGTCGACGGTGCTGCAGGCCGGCATCGGCTTTGCGCCGGACAAAACCGGCGCCATTCTCGCCGCCTTTCCAGTTGGCGTGCTTGCCGCCTCGCTGATCGTCGGCCGGCTGGGTGGCCAGCCGACCGACCTCCAGCTGGGTGCCGGCGCCCTGCTGTTCGCGCTGGGCATGCTAGCGACACGCGCGCTGCTCGGGACCGGCTCACCGACGCCCCTGCCGTTCGCGGCGGCGCTCGGCCTGTCCGGCCTCGGCATGGGCGCGCTGGTCACCGCACTGTTCAGAGCCGTGATGGCGGCGGCGCCGCCGGCCGATCACGGCGCGGCGGCCGGCGTCCAGCAGGCCTTCCAGCAGGTCGGCACCACCCTCAGCTTTGCGGTCATCGGCCTCATGTTCGAAGGCGCCCGCTCCGCCGCCATCGCCGGGGGCGCCACCGCTGCGCAGGCGCTGACAGGGGCCGGGCGTCAGGCCTGCCTCTACCCGGCCGCCGTCTTCAGCCTGCTGATCGCCGCCCTCCTGGTCCGTCGTCTGGCCGCAAGCCGGCGAGCGTCACCGTCCCCCGAAGATCTCGGCGGCAACGGCCGATGACCGGCCTTCCACATTGACGCCACCGGCCGCCTCGCCTATGTAGCCTCAGATCTGCCGGGCGGCCGCCGCGCCGGCCTTTTGGTGCGCCGCCGCGCCGTCCGTGATGCCTTTTCAGCCCAAAGGAGCGTCCGCCATGACCACCACCGCCTGGCAGGAACCCGTGCCCACCGCCGTTCTGGTGCTTGCCGACGGCACCGTCATCGAGGGCTTCGGCATCGGGGCGCGCGGCGAGGCGGTGGCCGAGGTCTGCTTCAACACGGCGATGACCGGCTATGAGGAAATCCTCACCGACCCCTCTTACGCCGGCCAGATCGTCACCTTCACCTTCCCGCACATCGGCAATGTCGGCGTCAACGACGAGGACATCGAGACCGTCAACATGGCCGCCGAAAGCGGCGTGCGCGGCGTGGTGCTGAAGGACGAGGTCACCGACCCCTCCAACTATCGCTCTCTCAAGGGCTTCGACAGTTGGCTGAAGGCACGCGGCATCATCGGCATCACCGGCGTCGACACGCGGGCGCTGACGGCGCTGATCCGCGACAAGGGCATGCCCAACGCCGTCATCGCCCACGCCCCCGACGGCAAGTTCGATCTCGCCGCGCTGAAGGCCAAGGCCAAGGCGTGGTCGGGCCTTGAGGGTCTCGACCTTGCCATCGAGGTCACCAACCCGCAGAGCTACGACTGGACCGAGGCGAGCTGGGCCTGGAACAAGGGTTACGGCAAGCAGCAGGCCAAGAAATACAAGGTCGTCGCCCTCGACTTCGGCATCAAGCGCAACATCCTCAGGCTTCTGGTCGACGAGGGCTGCGAAGTGGTGGTGCTGCCGGCCACCGCCACGGCGGAAGAGGTGTTCGCCCACCAGCCCGACGGCGTGTTCCTGTCGAACGGCCCCGGCGATCCGGCCGCCACCGGCGACTATGCCGTGCCGACCATCAAGGCGGTGATCGCATCAGGCCTGCCCACCTTCGGCATCTGCCTCGGCCACCAGATGATGGGCCTCGCCCTCGGTGGCAAGACCATGAAGATGCACCAGGGCCACCACGGCGCCAACCACCCGGTCAAGGACTACACCACCGGCAAGGTGGAGATCACCTCGATGAACCACGGCTTCGCCGTCGATCCCGACAGCTTGCCCGACAGCGTCGAGCAGACGCACGTGTCGCTGTTCGACGGCTCGAACTGCGGCCTGCGCGTCAAGGGCAAGCCGGCCTTCTCGGTGCAATACCACCCCGAGGCATCCCCCGGTCCCCAGGACAGCCACTATCTCTTCAAGCGCTTCGTCAACCTGATCCGCGAGAAGAAGGGCGAACCGACGGTGCCGGAGCGGGCTTGACGGACGGAACGGGCAGGACCGGCTCAAGACTCGCCTTGAATGGCTAGCCTTTTCAAATATTCAACCGTCAGCCTCCGCGAAGGCGGAGGACCTCGGGACGAGACGGCGCCGGATAGCGCTGTCTGCGTCTCTTCCTGCCTGGGGTCGTCCTTCCCACGCAGCCCATGATGGCTCAACCGACACCGGCCGAACTCTGCCAAGATAATACGTACAAACCCGGCGATCTGGTAGGTATAACCCGACCTATGAGTGGCCACTTGGCAAAATAATCCTGAGAATTCGCTCACCGTTCAGATGATTCAAGCTCATCGATGCCGGCTCTAGGTACAATCCGATGCTGGCAATTCGCCACGCTTATTTTACGATGACGCGTGTGCCGCTGCCATAGGGCATGAAACGACATGTGCCGGCTCGTTGATCGTTGGCCTGCTGTCGCCCATCTCTGGGAATTCATGGCCATGTGACGACATCGCCGCCTTCGGCATCCCCTACCCGAGGGCGGCTTGGTGGTTCGGCTCCGACATCTGTATCCGTCCCGTCCCGCCCCCGGATCGAATGTCGGAGTCGAATCACCCTCAACCTATTGTTTAAATTCGATCTTATGAGTTCGGCATTTGATCTCTGGCCCTTTGTCAGCCGGGATTCAAATGTCGGATCGCACCATCGGCCGTCTCTACGCCGGTTCGGGGCGCCGTTCCCAACGGCCAAATGGAGAGGTTCCACCAATGGACGAATCCAAGACCACCAAGCTGTTGCGTCAGCAGGCTGCGCTGGCCAGTTTCGGCAGCTTCGCGCTGCGGCAGAGCGATCTGTTGGCGGTCCTGTCGGAAGCCGCCCGGGTCTGTGCCGAGAGCATGGACGTGCCGTACTCAAAGGTTTGCCGCTACCGCGCGGCGGAAAACGATCTGCTCGTCGAAGCCGGTTTCGGCTGGAAGCCCGGCGTCGTCGGCAACGTCGTCTCGCGGGCCGACCCCAGCTCGCCGCAGGGCCGGGCCTTCAGCACCGGCGAGCCGTCGATCTGTCGCGACCTGCGCGAAGACAGCGAGTTCAAACTGCCGGCGTTCTACGCCGAACACGGCATCATTTCGACCGTCGATGTCATCATCAAGGGCACCGACGAGCCATACGGCGTGCTGGAAATCGACAACGACCGGCAGTGCGACTACGACGAGCACGACATCAACTTCCTGACCGGCTTCGCCAACGTGCTGGCCGAGGCCGTCGCCACATCGGACCGTACGGCGACCCTGCGCTCGACCATCGCCCAGATGGAGACGGTGGCCGAGGAAAAGGACCGGCTGCTGGACCAGAAGAAGATGCTGGCCGAGGAACTGCAGCATCGGGTGCGCAACAATCTGCAGCTCATCTATGGCATGCTCGACAAGCAGGTAAACGACACGCCGGACCCGGAAGGGCGACGCGGCCTGAAGGCCATCGTGCGTCGCGTGTCGACGCTGGCCCAGGTCTACGATCATCTGCTCGGCCGGGAGATGACCCGAACCTCCGATTTCGGCGGTTACCTGAAGTCGCTCTGCGCCAGTCTGGTGAAGATCCAGGACGCGTCACGCGGCGCGGTGACGCTGACCTGCACCAGCGATGAGATCTTCCTCGATCTCAACTCCGTCACCGCCTTGGGTCTCATCGTCACCGAGCTGCTCGCCAACAGTTTCGACCACGCCTTTCCCGATGGCAGCGGCACCATCACGGTGGACGCGCAGGCCGCCGATGGTCCCGACGACATGGCGACCATCACCGTCCGCGACGACGGTCCTGGCTTCACCGTGAGCACGGAAAGCAAGCGTCACGGGCTCGGTCTGGTGCGGCGCCTGGCCGAACAGCTCGGCGGAACGACCGAGGTCGAAAGCGATCACGGCACGCTGTGGACCATCCGGTTCCCCGTTCTGCCGGTGGCCGCGCCGGCCCAATAAAGCCGCTTCACGCCACTGGATCGGCGTGAAGCCCCCGGTGGGCGCAGGGCTCATCCTTCTCGGTGCCGCGGGACCCGCCCGTCAGGCCGAATGGGCGCCCAAAGAGGCCTCGCTGCTGGGCGCCGCTTGCGGCAGCAGCTGGAACCCGCGCGGAAAGGGCGGAGCCGCGGTGCCATTGGCGGCGACCGCCGCCACGATTTCCAGGCTGCGCAGCAGATCGTGGATGCTGTAGGGCTTGGTCAGGCATCCCTGCCCGACCGCGCCGGGCGTGAGATAGGCCGGATTGCCGGTGGCATAGAGAATGCCGACCCGCTGCGCATCATCCCACTGCGGCGCGATGTCGCTGCCGAAGCCGCCACCGGCCAGTCGCAAATCGATGACGGCAAGATCGGGATGATGGAGCCGGCCGAGCGCCACCGCGTCGGCGACGGTGCGCGCGATCCCGCACACCGCGTAGCCCTCGCTGACCAGGGTGTCCTCGATCAGATCGGCGATCATAAATTCGTCTTCAACAATCAAGACTTTGAGCATGATGCCATTTCTCTGCCGATGGGCCGATCGGTGTCATCGGCCCTGATTGATGGTTATCGCTTTCCCCGGCGATAGCAACCATCGGCATATACGCACGCCATCACGGCGCTGAGGCGCGCCGATCGATGCCGATCACGACGAGCGCGCAGGCCATCAACCCCGCCGACAGCACAAAAGGCGCCCCGGCAAAGCGGACGGGCGCCGCGTCGGAGGTGAAGTAGCCGAACAGCTCGGTCATCGGGATCGGCGCCAGCGCCATGGTGAGGCCCTTGATCGCCGCGATCGCCCCCTGCAATTCACCCTGGCGATCGGCGGCAACGCGCCGGCTCATCAGCGCCGACAGCGACGGCCCGACGATGCCGATGAAGGCGAAGCCGGCGATGAACGGCGTGATCATCACCCCGGAGGTCGCAAAAGCAAAGCCGACAAAGCCGATGCCGGCAACGGCAAGGCCGACCGCTGCCGCGCCATATTCGCCGCAGCGCTTCACCGTGGGACCGACAACGACGCCGGTCACCACCGTCATGACGACGCCGACCAGCGTCAGGGACAGGCCGATCTCGCGCTCGCCCCAGCCGAAGCGCTCCTTCAGCGAGAAGGTCCAGACGGCCGGCAGGGAATCGTGGGCGACCTGCATCAGCACCAGCACGACGATCGGCAGGGCAATGCCGCCGAACACCAGGCGCAAGGCGCCGAACGGATTGGCCCTTTTCAGCATCAGCGGGCGGCGCCGATCGACCGGCAGGCTTTCTTCAAGGAACAGCCAGCCCAGCAGCGCATTGGTCAGCGCCAGCGCCGCGGCGATCAGGAACGGCGCCCGTGGCGACCACTCGCCGGCCAGCCCCCCCAGCGCCGGCCCCAGCACGAAGCCGGCGCCGAACGC
>JAGSYU010000286.1 GCA_018262575.1 Pseudomonadota bacterium
ACGAAGGCCGAACCGGGCAGCATCAACCCCATGATTTCCATCAGCATCTGGTTGGTGTTGGCCGTGCCGTAGAACGTGCAGGTGCCGGGCGAGTGGTAGGCCTTTGCCTCGGCCTCCAGCAAGTCGGCCTCGGTTGCCTTGCCGGCGGCATGGGCTTGGCGGACGGCGTTCTTCTCGGCGTTGGTCAGGCCGCTCGGCATCGGGCCGGACGGGATGAACACGGTCGGCAGGTGGCCGAAGGCCAAGGCGCCCATGACCAGACCCGGAACGATCTTGTCACAGATGCCCAGCATCAGCGCGGCGTCGAACATGTCATGGGACAGCGCGATGCCGGTCGACATGGCGATGATGTCGCGCGAAAACAGGCTGAACTCCATGCCGACGCGGCCCTGCGTCACGCCGTCGCACATGGCGGGCGCGCCGCCCGCCACCTCGGCGACGGCGCCGAGCCGTAGCGCCTCGTCGCGGATCAACGCCGGATAGCGCTCGTAAGGCCGGTGCGCCGACAGGATGTCGTTGTAGCTGGTGACGATGCCGAGGTTGATCGCCTCGCCACCGATGAGACGGCGCTTGTCCTCGGTTGGGCAAGCCGCAAACCCATGGGCGAGATTGGAGCAGGCCAGACGGTGGCGAGCCGGACCGGTGGCGCGGATCGCCTCGCGCGCCCTCTCGATGCCGTCGAGATAGGCGGTGCGGCTGGTGCGGCTGCGTCGCTCGATACGCTCGGTGACGTCGGCGATGATGGAGCGAACGGTCATGCGGGTGTCTCTTCCTGATGCAGCCCGAGCGCGCCGAGCCGGGCGACGATATCCTGGGCGATGATCGCCGGTGGCGGCGCGATGTCGACGACAATGGCGTCGTCGGGTTCTTCCAGCGTGGCAAGCTGGCTCGCCAGCAGAGCGGGGTTCATGTAATGGCCCTTGCGGGCCTGGAGCCGGGTGGCGATTGTCTCGACGCTACCCTTGAGATAGACGAAAACCACGTCACCCTGCGGCGACAGTATGTCGCGATAGATGGCTTTCAGCGCCGAACAGGCGACGACGCGGCTTTCACCGGCCGCCAGCCAGCCGTAGATGGCCCGCCGCAGCGCCCGAAGCCACGGCCCGCGATCATCGTCGGTCAGCGGGACGCCGGCCCGCATCTTCTCGACATTGGCGGCGGGATGGAAATCGTCGGCATCGGAAAAGCCGCAGCCCAAGCGGTCGGCGAGCAACCCGCCAACGGTGGTCTTCCCAGAGCCCGAAACGCCCATGAGAACGATGATCATCGGTGTCTCCTTGCCGTTTCTTGTCGCATCTCAGCGAGGGCTTTTCACCGTCACATCATAAATACGGCCAGCCTCGACCACCGCAAGCCTTCCGCCGCTAAGGTGACGGCCGTCGACCTCGACCACCTGTTCGGTGATGCCGTCCTGGCGGGCGAAGGTTACATTGAATGTCGCCCCGCGCAGGCGGCGGCTGAAGGTCAGCGTCTGCCAGCTAGAGGGAACCTGCGGCGCGATCAGTGCACCGTCACCGTCGCCGCGCACGCCGCAGAGCTGCTCGACCACCGCGCGGTAGAACCAGGCCACGGTACCGGTGTTGAACAGGTTGCTGGAGCGGCCGGCGGTGCGCGGGAACTGCCGGTAGGCGCCGCGATAGTAGTTGGGGATGTAGAGCGGCAACTGGCCGCGTGCGGCGATGTCGCCTCGCTCGGGATCGGTCAGCATGGCGCGCAACACGTCGAATCCCCGGTCGCCTTCGCCGACGTGGTAGAGCGATGCGGCGTAGAAGGCGGCAGCATGATTGTAGACGGCGCCGTTTTCGGCGACGCCGGGCCATTTCTGGGTCAGACGGCCGATATCCTCGCGCATGGCCGTAAACGACGGGGCGTGGATCTCGACGCCGTAGGGGGTGACCAACTGCTCGTCGATCGCCTTGAACATGCGCGCCTTGCGGTCCTCGTCGGAGGCGCCGCAAAGCAGCGCCCAGCTCTGCGCGTTGAGGAAGATGCGGCCCTCCTTGTCGGTCGAAATGCCGAATACGACGCCGTCGTCGGTGATGCCACGACCATACCAGTCACCATCCCAGAGATGGCGGTTGATGGCCTCGACCAGGGCGACGGCTTCCGCCTTCAGCCAGGCGGCAGTCTCTGCATCGCCCTCGGCGATGCAAACCTCGGACCACAGCGACAGAGCATAGCTTGACGCCTCGGCCAGCCAGCCGGAAACGCCCTTGCCCTTGTAGCCAACCATGTTCATCGGGTCGCACCAGTCGCCCTGTTCGATGTAGGGAAGGCCCCGCTCATCGACGGCTGCCGCGAGGAAGCGCAGCGCGCGCGTCACATGCTCGCGGATGCTGTCCGGTGTCGTGTCGTCGGCCCAGGCCACCGTATCATTGAGGATGGAGCGATCGCCGGTTTCATCGAGATAGGCCTTGGCGGCAATCACCAGCCAGACGGCGTGGTCGGTGTGCGGCACCTGGTTGATGAATTTCAACTCGGCGTCGGGCCTCAGCAGAATGCCGTCCGGCATCTTGCCGCTCACATGCTGCTGGCTCGCGGCCTGCAGGATGACCTCGCGCGTCGTCTCCGGCCGGATGAACAGCATGCCGAGCGCGTCCTGCAGATAGTTGCGGGTCTGCGGGTCGGTGGTGAGGCGGTTGGTGTCGCCGTGGTAGAAGGCTTGCCGAGGCAGCCA
>JAGSYU010000159.1 GCA_018262575.1 Pseudomonadota bacterium
AGGAGACGACATGACCTATCGACGCATTACCCTGCCGCTCTTTCTGGTGCAGGAGCAGCGCCGCCTCGGCGGCAGCGGCATCTTCACGGCGCTGATGACTGACATCTGCACCACCTGCAAGACGATCTCCAACGAGGTCAACCGCGGCGCCATGGCCGGCACCATGGGCTACGCCGGCTCGCGCAACGTGCAAGGCGAGGACCAGAAGGAACTGGACGTTCTGGCCAACGACATCTTCCTCTACATGATCGACCAGAGCGGCAACTGGGCCGGCGTCGCCTCCGAGGAACTGGAGGACGCCCATATCTCGCGTGGCTCCGACGGCCGTTACCTGCTGCTGTTCGACCCGCTCGACGGCTCGTCCAACATCGGCGTCAACGTGGCGGTCGGCAGCATCTTCTCGATCCTGCGCCTGCCCGAGGGCGCCGACCCCTCCGACGAGCGCGTCTATCTGCAGCCGGGCGTCAGGCAGGTGGCGGCCGGCTACACCATCTACGGCTCGTCGACCATGCTGGTGCTGACCTCCGGCAACGGCGTCAACGGCTTCACGCTCGATCACAACATCGGCGTCTTCGTCCTCACCCATCCCGACATGCGCATCCCCGAGGACGCCGGCGAATACGCCATCAACGCCTCGCGCCAGCGTCACTGGCCGGCGCCGGTCCAGCGCTACATCGGCGAGTGCGTCGCCGGCACCGAGGGGCCGCGCGGCCGGAACTTCAATACCCGCTGGATCGCCTCGATGGTGGCCGAGGTGCATCGCATCCTGATGCGCGGCGGCGTGTTCCTCTACCCGGTCGACAGCGACAATGCCGCCAGGGGCGGCCATCTGCGCCTTCTTTACGAGGCCAACCCGATGGCTTTCATCATCGAGCAGGCCGGGGGCCTGGCCATTTCCGGCCGCGAGCGCATCATGGACATCATGCCCGAGCGGCTGCACCAGCGCACCGGCGTGATCCTCGGCTCGAAGAACGAAGTCGAGCGCATCGGCCGCTACTATGCCGAAAGCGATGGCGAGCCGGCCTCCCCCTGATGCGCCTCGGGCCGGATATCGCACCTGAGTGCGGCGGCGCCAACCTCTGGCAGCGACACAAGCTGGACATGGCTATATGGATAAGGGATATCCCTGAGGCGCCCTTGCCCGTGTCTCGGAAAGAGGCGGGGCGCCGGCCCGAATTATCCGCCTCGGCGTTTCTGGAGGGAACGCCGACCGGGCTCGCCGCGTTGGTCCCCTCGGAGGCGATCGCCGCCGACCTCGCGGATTGCCGATGGGCATGGCACCACTGCCAGCTTTCGACAGTTCGTTTGCTATTTTTGACGTCCCTTGAGCTTGCCCCGCCCCACTAGAGTTTCGGGTCAGGCTCTCAACGGCCGACAGGGACTGAAAACCTAGACCGGGATCACCCGCAACCTGCCAGGAGAACAGTGATGACCCATCTGAAATACGCCGCCGCCGCGCTTGCCCTCGGCCTTGTCGCCGGCACCGCCGACGCCAAGGTCGTAGTGTCCTCCAAGATCGACACCGAAGGCGGCGTCATCGGCAACATGATCCTGCTTGCGCTGCAGACATCCGGCATCGAGGTCGAGGACCGCATCCAGCTCGGCGGCACGCCGGTGGTCCGCCAGGCGATCACCGCCGGTGAGATCGACATCTATCCCGAGTATACCGGCAACGCCGCCTTCTTCTTCAACAAGGCCGACGACCCCTTGTGGAAGGACGCCGCCAAGGCCTACGAGGCAGCCAAGACGCTCGACTACGACGCCAACAAGATCGTCTGGCTGACACCATCGCCGGCCAACAACACCTGGGCCATCGCGCTCAGGAAAGACGTGGCCGATGAGGCCGGCGTCAAGTCGCTCAGCGATTTCGGCGCCTGGGTGGCCAAGGGCGGCACGGTCAAGCTGGCCGGCTCGGCCGAGTTCGTCAATTCGGCGTCGGCCCTGCCCTCCTTCCAGACCACCTATGGCTTCAAGCTGACACCCGAGCAGCTGATCGTGCTGTCCGGCGGCGACACGGCGGCCACCATCAAGGCGGCGGCCGACCAGACCAACGGCGCCAACGCCGCCATGGTCTACGGCACCGATGGCGCCATTGCGCCGTCCGGCCTCGTTGTGCTCGAAGACGACAAGGCGGTGCAGCCGGTCTACCAGCCGACCGCCATCATCCGCGAAGAGGTGCTGAAGGCCAACCCGGCGATTGCCGACACGCTGAAGCCGATCTTCGAGAGCCTCGACCTTACGACGCTGCAGACCCTCAACGCCCGTGTCCAGATCGGCGGCGAGCCGGCCAAGGCGGTGGCCGAGGACTATCTGAAGTCCAAGGGCTTCCTGAAGGAATAGCACCGAGCATCTGCCTGAAAAGTCGCTATCGCGGAAGGGCGCTCAAGTGCCCTTCCGCTTTCCCTTGTCGAGGATCGCCATGACGACGCTTGCAGATGCCGGAAGCGACGGGAGCACCTTGCCCCGGATCGATCGCCTCGGCGTCGTCATCGCCATCCTGATCGCCGGCTCGCTGGCACTGCCCTTCGTCACCTTCCGGCCGACCCGCATCGCCGCCGGCACCGGGCTGCGCCTGTTCGACGCGCTGCCGGCCGTTGTCGCAATGGCGGTCGCCGCCGGGCTGGTCGCCGCCCTGGTGACGGCGGTGGCAAGCCATCGACCGGTGTTTCGCCTCGCCCTCGGCGCTTTGGCGCTGGCCGCACTGGCGCTGGGGGCCGGCGCCGCCGGTGCCTTTCTGACGCCGGCCGACAATCCTTATGCCCGCATCGCCCCGGCCAGCGGCTTCTGGGTCAGCCTGTTCGCCGGCGCCATGCTGGTCACCGACGCCATGGTGCGCCTGAAGCTCGGCCCGGTCGGCCGGCTGGTGGCGCTCACCATCACGGCGGCGCTGATCGCCGCCCTGTTTGCCTCAGGCGCCTGGAGCCATCTGTCGCTGATCGCCGAATACCGCAGCCGCGCCGACGTGTTCTGGCGCGAGGCGGGCGCCCATCTCATGCTCGCCGCCGGTTCGCTGGCCGCCGCCCTCGTCGTCGGGCTGCCGCTCGGCGTCCTTGCCTATCAGGTCCGCGCCGTCCGCGACCCGCTGATCAACGTCCTCAACATCATCCAGACGATCCCGTCGATGGCGCTGTTCGGCATGTTGATCGCCCCGCTCGGCTGGATCGCCGCCAACGTGCCCGGCGCGCACGCTGTGGGTATTCGCGGCATCGGCATGGCCCCGGCCTTCCTGGCGCTGTTTCTCTACTCGCTGCTGCCGATGGTCGCCAACACCGTCGTCGGCCTCAACGGCGTGTCGCGCGCCGTGGTCGACGCGGCGCGCGGCATGGGCCTCACCGAACGGCAACGGCTCTTCCAAGTGGAAATGCCGCTCGCCCTGCCGGTGATCCTCACCGGCATCCGCATCGTCCTCGTCCAGAATATCGGCCTCGCCACGGTGGCGGCGCTGATCGGCGGCGGCGGCTTCGGCGTCTTCCTGTTCCAGGGGCTCGGCCAGACGGCCACCGACCTCATCCTGCTCGGCGCGCTGCCGCCGGTGGCGCTGGCGTTTGCCGCCGCCGTCGGGCTCGACGCCGTGGTCGAACTTTCCGGCAAAGGCGCGGCATGATCGAACTCAGCCATCTCACCAAGGTCTACGGCGGCATTGCCGTCGTCAACGACGTCAACATGACGATCGAGGCGGGCACGCTCACCGTCATCGTCGGCACCTCCGGTTCGGGCAAATCGACGCTGTTGCGCATGGTCAACCGGCTGATCGAGCCGACCAAGGGCAGCGTCTTCATCGAGGGCCGCGACGTATCGATGCTGCCGGCCTACGAACTGCGCCGGTCGATCGGCTACGCCATCCAGAACCACGGCCTGTTCCCGCACTGGACGGTCGCCCGCAACATCGCCACCGTGCCGATGCTGCTCGGCTGGGACCGGAAGAAGGTTGATGCCCGCGTCGAGGAACTGATGGAGCTGTTCCAGCTCGACCATGAGCAGTTCGCCGGGCGCTATCCGCACGAGCTGTCCGGCGGCCAGCAGCAGCGCGTCGGCGTCGCCCGGGCGATGGCCGCCAAGCCCGCCCTGCTGCTGATGGACGAACCGTTCGGCGCCCTCGACCCGATCATCCGCGCCAAGGCGCAAGCCGATCTCAAGGCCATCCAGCGGCGCACCGGCACCACCATTCTGCTGGTCACCCACGACATGGCCGAGGCGGTCCACCTCGGCGACCGCATCGCCGTCATGGACGCCGGCCACCTCAAGCAATACGCACCGGCCGCCGACATCCTGGCCCGGCCGGCCGACGCCTTCGTCGATGACCTGATCGGCACCGTCGATCGGCCCTTCCACTATCTGACGCTCGGCACGGTTGGCTCGGCGGTCGAGCCGGGCGAGGCGGACGGCGCGCCGCTCAACGCCGACGCCAGCCTCTACGAAGGCCTCGGCGCGCTGCTGTGGTCCGGCCGCAAGACGGCGCCGGTGGTCGACGCCGCCGGGGCACCGCTTGGCCGCGTCAGCCTCGACACCATCGCTGACCGGGCGGCGCGACCGCAATGATCCGCGACATGATCCGCCCCGGCAACCTTCTGCGGCTTGCCGTCTTCGGTGCGCTCCTTGCCTTCCTCCTGGCGCCGGACCGCTTCGCCGGCCTGCTGGCGCCGCTGACCAGCAACGGCGCGCCGCCGATCTACCATCAAAGCAGCCTGATCGACCTGACGCTGTCGCATCTGTTCACCGTCGCCGTGTCGACGCTCGCCGCCGCCGTGGTGGCCATCGGTCTGGCGATCTTCGTCACAAGGCCGGCCGGGGCCGAGTTCCTCGCCCTGTCGCGCGCCGTCGTCAACATCGGCCAGACCTTCCCGCCGGTCGCCGTGCTGGCGCTGTCGGTGCCGGCCATGGGCTTCGGCGAGGCGCCGACGCGCATGGCGCTGTTCCTGTACGGCCTGCTGCCGATCTTCGAGAATACGCTGGTTGGCCTGTCGACGTTGCCGCCCGCCGTGATGGAGACGGCGTCCGCCATGGGCATGACCGGCCGGCAGCGGCTTCTGAAGGTCGAGCTGCCGCTGGCCATGCCGCTGATCCTCGAAGGGCTGAGATTGTCGGCGGTGATCGGCCTTGCCACCGCGACCATCGGCTCGACGGTGGCCGCCAAGGGCCTCGGCGAGGTGATCGTCGCCGGCCTCTTGTCGGGCAACCTCGCCTTCATCGTCCAGGGCGGCGTCATCACTGGCGTTCTGGCGGTGCTGCTTTCCGACGGCTTCCAGGCCGTGGCGCGCTATGCGGCGAAAAAAGGTGGCGCCAGGCCGCAGACCGGGGCCTGATCAGCGCCAGCCGCGGCTGCGTTCGCGCGAGTGGGCGACGGCCGCCAGCACGCGCTGGCGGGAGAGATCGAGCAGCCGGCGCATCGCCGCCTCGGCGCGGCCACCGTCGCGCGCCAGAATGGCCGATAGCACCTCCTCATAAGGGGCAAGGTCGATCGGCGTGCCGCTGGCGTCCTTCTGCGTCAGGCTGAAGGAGGCCTTCAGCGCGGTCTTGACGGCGCCGCCGATGGTGACGAACAGACCGTTGTGCGTCGCCGCGATGATGGCGAGATGGAACTCGCTTTCGGCGCCGGCTGCCAGCGGCGCCTGGTCCAGCATCGACACCATGTCGGAATACCGCCGGCAAATGCGGTCATGATCCTCTGTGGTGGCGTAGCGGGCGGAAAGATAGCAGGCGCGCGGCTCGAAGCACTGGCGCACCTCGTACAGGTCTTCGACGATCTGCTCGTCGAACTGGGCGCTGAGGCGCCAGGACAGCACGTCGGGGTCAAGAAGGTTCCAGTCGGCGAACGGCAACACGCGTGTGCCGAGCTTGGGCGCCACTTCGATCAGCCGCTTGGCGGCGAGATTCTTCACCGCCTCGCGCACCGTCGAGCGGCTGACGCCATACTCCTGGCAGAGCTCCGCTTCGATCGGCAACGAGTCGCCAGGGCCAAATTCGCCGGACACGATGCGGGTCCCGATGATACGCGCGACCTGGGCACTCATGGTGCCGATGGTGGAGTCTCTTTCGAACATACTTCTCTTTCCCAGAGCATCCGCCACCCAAGGCCGAACGGCCTGACCAGACAGCGGCTACCCAGCCAAATCAAGTCAAAACGCTTGCCGGCCCGATGTTGCCTTCAGGTCGGCGAACGCCCACTGCGCCGACGGGACCTTCCAAGGACGGACCGCCGCTGGCAGCGTTCCCGATGAAGGCCCGGCACGGAAATGGCCCGCGGCGAATCCCGCCCTTTTCCCGGAAGCGCGGACTTGCTGTACCTTTTTCTCGCCAAAAATGTCCAACGCATGGATTGACAAGCCCCCTGTGCGCCGTACAATCTTATCATCTTACCATAAGAAGAAAACTGGTTTTGTGGAGGAGAATGCAGGTGAGCAGCATCGAACTGGATTCGGTGTCTAAGCGGTTCGGCTCCGTCGAGGTGATCTCGGAGCTGTCGCTGACCATCCACTCCGGCGAGTTCATCGCCTTCCTCGGACCGTCGGGCTGCGGCAAATCAACGCTTCTGCGCATGATCGCCGGACTGGAGACGGTCAACGCCGGCGAAATCCGCATCGGCGGCGAGAGAGTAGACCATCTCCCCCCGGGGGCGCGCGGCGTCGCCATGGTGTTCCAGCACTATGCACTTTATCCGCACATGACCGTCTTCGATAACCTGGCTTTTGGTCTCAAGAACATCGGCACATCGAAGGATGAGATCGGCCGCCGCATCGAAGAAGCGGCCCGCATCCTGGAGATCAGCCATCTGCTGCAGCGCAAGCCGGGCCAATTGTCCGGCGGCCAGCGCCAGCGCGTCGCCATCGGTCGTGCCCTGGTCAAGGACCCCAAGGCCTACCTGTTCGACGAGCCGCTTTCCAACCTCGACGCCGCGCTGCGCGTGCGCACCCGCGTCGAGCTGGCCCGCTTGCACCAGCAGGTGCGCGCCACCACCATCTTCGTCACCCACGACCAGGTCGAGGCGATGACGCTGGCCAGCCGCATCGTGGTGATGAACGCCCGCAAGGTCGAGCAGGTCGGCACGCCGATGGACATCTACGGCCGTCCGGCCACCGAGTTCGTCGCCCGCTTCGTCGGTTCGCCGGCCATGAACTTCCTGGCCGCGCAGATCCGCGATCGCGGCGGCCTCGCCTCCGCCGTTCTCGGCGACGGCTCGGTCATCGACACCGACGTTCCCGTCACGGCTCTGCCGGCCGGCGGCGAGCTGCGCGTCGGCATCCGCGCCGAGGCGATCCGCGCCCGACCCGATGGCGCGTTGCCCGGCCAGGTCGAAGTGGTCGAGCGCCTTGGTGATCGCACACATCTGCACGTCCGCCTGATGGATGGCAGCACGATCGTCGCCGAGGACAAGGGCGCCAGCCAGGTCAAGCCCGGCGACGCCATCCGCCTCGCGGTCGAAGGCGCCACCGCGCACCTGTTCGACGCCGACGGCCTCGCCTATCACGCCCGCCAGTAACGGAGGAACAGATGACGGACGTCACGCTTTCTTCCGGCAAGGCAACGGCACGGCCCCGGCGCCCGAGCGGCGCCTCGATCGGGCCGCGCTGGACCAACGCCCTGTTTGTGGCACCTTATCTGGTGTTCTACCTCGTGCTGCTGGTCTATCCGCTGTTCAAGGGCATCTGGATGTCGATGCTCCAGTCCGACATGTTCGACGACACGTCGAAATTTTCCGGACTGGCCAACTACACCCGGCTGTTCAACGACAAGGTATTCATCGGCACGGTCTGGAATACCACCCTGTTCGTGCTGATGACGGTGCCGGTGTTCGTGGTGATCGGCCTGCTGCTGGCGCTCGCCCTCAACCGCAGCGACCGTACGGCGGCAACGCTGCGGGCCATCTTCTTCGGCACCTCGGTGATGTCGGTCACCATCGTCACCATCATCTGGCAGATGATGTACATGCCCGACAACGGCGCCATCAACGGCGTGATG
>JAGSYU010000160.1 GCA_018262575.1 Pseudomonadota bacterium
TCATGATTGCTTTCTTTCGTTGCTGGCGCGCGAAGGCGGGAGCCTCTTCCATCCCGCCCGTCCGAACGCACGCCTTTGTGTTTCGGAAAATGCAGACCCGCTTATTTGTGATGACATTTTCCAGCCCGCGCAATCGCATTTTCGGCGAGGGCCTTGCGTTAAGTGGTGACAAAATGCCACGCGCCAGAAAATAGGCAGCGACCAGTTGTCGTCCCTCCGCCGCTGTGCATAAATGCGCCCGGCCGCCGTGTGCGTAGAACGCCGGATTCCCCAGCCGCTCTACGGGAAAAGCGCCGGAACTGGGCCCGACTCTGCTGGCTTTGCGTTTGCGAAGACCCGGAGCGGCCGCGACAGAGGACAGGGAGCATGACGAAAATGGTGAGACAGCGTCTTCTGGGTGCCGCCGCGCTGACGGTCGCGCTCGCGACGGGAGCGGTGGCCGAGGACAAGGTCGTCAACGTCTACAACTGGTCGGACTACGTCGACGAATCCGTGCTGGAGGAGTTCACCAAGGAGACAGGCATCAAGGTGGTCTACGACGTGTTCGACAATCAGGACATCGTCGAGACCAAGATGCTGGCCGGCGGTTCGGGCTACGACGTGGTGGTGGTGACCGGCCCGTTCCTCTCCCGCCAGATCGCCGCCGGCGTCTACCAGCCGCTCGACAAGTCAAAGCTGCCCAACCTCGCCAACATGTGGCCGGAGGTGATGAGCCGCGTTGCCCAATACGACCCGGGCAACCAGTACGGCATCGACTACATGTGGGGCACCACCGGCGTCGGCTACAACGTCGACAAGATCAAGGCGATCATGCCCGACGCGCCAGTCAACAGCTGGGATATGGTGTTCAAGCCCGAGATCGTCTCGAAGTTCAAGGATTGCGGCGTGCAGTTCCTCGACGCGTCGGAGGAGTTGATCCCGGCCGCGCTCAAGTATCTTGGCAAGAATCCCGATTCCAAGGACGCCGCCGACATCGACGAGGCCGGCAAGCTGCTCGCCGCCGTCAAACCCTATGTCCAGAAGTTCCACTCGTCGGAATATATCAACGCGCTCGCCAATGGCGACATCTGCCTTGCCGTCGGCTATTCGGGCGATATCCTGCAGGCACGCAACCGGGCCGTGGAGGCCAAGAACGGCGTCACCATCAACTACGTCATCCCCAAGGAAGGCGCCAACATGTGGTTCGACATCATGGCGATCCCCAAGGATGCCCCCAATCCGGACGCCGCCCACGCCTTCATGAATTTCATGATGAAGCCGGATGCCATCGCCAAGTCGACCAACTACGTCTCCTATGCCAACGGCAACCTTGCCTCGCAGAAGTTCATCGATCCGGCCATCCTTTCCGATACCTCGATCTACCCGGACAAGGACACGCTGGCCAACCTGTTCTCGACCACGCCCTATGACGCCAAGGCCCAGCGCGTGCTGACGCGCGTCTGGACCTCGGTCAAGACGGGCATGTGAAGAGCAGCTCGCAAGGAACTGTCGAAAAGCGCCCGGTCCTCTGGCCGGGTGCTTGCATGTGACGGGTCGTGGTGGCACGTCAAGCGGGATGGAAACGAGGGTTCCGATGATGATCGAGGCGGTTGGGCCGATCAAACGCAAGTTTGCTCCCTGGAACGATCCGACGCTCAAGCCGTTCATCCGCTTTGAGAACGTCACCAAGCGCTTCGGTGACTTCACCGCCGTCGACAACCTGACGCTCGACATCTACGAGCGCGAGTTCTTCGCCCTCCTGGGGCCGTCAGGCTGCGGCAAGACGACGTTGATGCGCATGCTGGCCGGCTTCGAGCAGCCGACCGAGGGGCGCATCCTGCTTGATGGCAAGGACCTCTCCGGCATTCCGCCCTACAAGCGGCCGGCCAATATGATGTTCCAGTCCTATGCGCTCTTTCCGCACATGACGGTGGAGGGCAACATCGCTTTCGGCCTCAAGCAGGAGGGGATGGACACCGCAGACATCAACACCCGCGTTGCCGAAATGCTGGAACTGGTCAAGCTCGAGAAGTTTGCCAAGCGCCGGCCGCACCAGCTTTCGGGCGGACAACGCCAGCGCGTGGCGCTCGCCCGTTCGCTCGCCAAGCGCCCGAAAGTATTGTTGCTCGACGAACCGCTCGGCGCGCTCGACAAGAAGCTGCGCGAGGAGACCCAGTTCGAGCTGATGGACATCCAGGTGGAACTCGGCATGACCTTCCTGATCGTTACCCACGATCAGGAGGAGGCGATGACGGTGTCCGACCGCATCGCCGTCATGAACCACGGCGTCATCGCCCAGATCGGCACGGCCTCGGAGATCTACGAGCAGCCAGCCTCGCGGTATGTTGCTGATTTCGTCGGCGACATCAATCTGATCGACGGCACCGTGTCGGCGGTGGAGAACGGTGTCGCCACGCTCCGTTGCGCTGGCGTCGACGCAACCATCCAGGCGGAGACCGGCAAGGGCGAGGTCGCCGTCGGAGCCGAGGCCGGCTTCGCCATTCGGCCGGAGAAGGTGCATATCTCGCTGGAGGCGCCGCCGGCCGGCGCGCCGAACGTGCTCGCCGGTGAGGTATGGGACATCGGCTATCTCGGTGACATCTCCGTCTACCGCGTTCGTCTCGCTGGCGGTTCCATCGTCAAGGCTACGGTGGCCAACCTGACGCGCATGGTCGAGCGGCCGATCACCTGGGAAGACAAAGTGTTTCTGACCTGGCCGGCCGATGCCGGCGTCCTCCTGCTGAAATGAAGGGACGGGCCATGGCGGAGCGCTGGACGCAAGAGGTGAGGCCCTTTCTTTCCAAGTGGGCGCTGGTGGCGGTTCCCTATCTGTGGAGCCTGTTGTTCTTTCTCGCGCCGTTTCTGATCATCTTCAAGATCTCGCTGTCGCAGACGGCGATTGCCATGCCGCCGTATGTGCCGGTGATTTACGGGCTTGGCGACTTCTGGTCGAAGCTTTCCGACTTCACCTTCGACAACTACGTCTTCCTCACCGAAGATCCGCTCTATTATTCGGCCTATTTCTCCAGCCTCAGGATCGCTCTCGTATCGACGGTGCTGCTGCTCGTCGTCGGCTATCCGATCGCCTATGGCATGGCGCGCGCGCCCAAGAGCCTGCGCAACGCCCTGGTCATGGCGGTGATCCTGCCGTTCTGGACGAGCTTCCTGATCCGTGTCTACGCCTGGATCGGCATCCTGAAGCCGGAGGGCCTCATCACCATCGCCCTGCAAGGCCTGGGTATCCTCGGACCGGGCGAGCAGATCCACGTCTACAACACCGAGTTCGCCGTGTTCATCGGCATCGTCTATTCCTACCTGCCGTTCATGGTGCTGCCGCTCTACGCCGCCCTTGAGAAGCTCGACACGACGCTGCTCGAAGCGGCCGCCGACCTCGGTTGCCCGCCGACCAAATCCTTCTGGGTGATCACCTTCCCGCTGTCGCTGCCCGGCGTCATCGCTGGCTGCTTCCTGTGCTTCATCCCGATCGTCGGTGAATTCGTCATCCCCGATCTGCTCGGTGGCTCCGAGACGCTGATGATCGGCAAGACGCTGTGGGCCGAGTTCTTCAACAACCGCGACTGGCCGGTGTCGTCGGCGGTGGCGGTGGTGCTGCTGATCATTCTGGTGGTGCCGATCGTCATCTTCCAGAACCAGCAGAAGAAGGTCTGAGGAGCGCGCCATGAACAAGACGACGAGCTGGTTCAACGTCACCTCGCTGGTGGTCGGCTTCGCCTTTCTCTACGTGCCGATCCTGATCCTGGTGGTCTATTCCTTCAACGCCTCAAAGCTGGTCACCATCTGGGGGGGCTTTTCGACGCGCTGGTACGTTGAGCTGGTGCACGACCAGGCGATCATGGACGCCGCTTGGGTGACCATGCGCGTTGGTATCCTCTCGGCCTCATTCGCCACCGTGCTTGGCACCATGGCGGCGCTGGTGCTTGACCGCTACCGGAAGTTCCACGGCCGCGCCCTGTTCTCGGGCATGGTCTATGCGCCGCTGGTCATGCCCGAAGTGATCACCGGCCTGTCGCTGCTTCTGCTGTTCGTCGCCATCGGCTTTGATCGCGGCTTTTGGGCGGTGGTGATCGCCCACACCACGCTCACCATGTGCTTCGTCGCCGTGGTGGTGCAGTCACGCCTCGTCACGCTCGACCGTAGCCTGGAGGAGGCGGCCCTCGACCTCGGCTGCCCGCCGGTGAAGACCTTCTTCCTGATCACCCTGCCGTTGATCCTGCCCGGCGTTGTCGCCGGCTGGATGCTGGCCTTCACGCTGTCGCTCGACGACCTCGTCATCGCCTCCTTCAGCACTGGCCCCGGTGCCACCACGCTGCCGATCAAGATCTATTCGATGGTCCGCCTCGGCGTGACGCCGGAGATCAACGCCATCTCCACCATCCTGATCTCGGTGATCGCCGTCGGCGTCATCGTGGCGTCGGTGCTGTCGCATCGCTCGCAGGTGGAGAAGGAAAAGGCCGAGCGCGCGGTGTTTCTCGGCGGCTGATCTCGATCGCCGAAGGGCCGCCGCCCCCAACGGGCGGGCCGAGTTCGAAAAGTCCCCGCGAGGCCGGTGTTGAGACAGCCGGCAAGAGCAATCCGACCTCGGGTCAATTGCTGCCGCCAGTCTTTTGCTTTTAAAGTGGTTTCCGGGTGAGCCGGACGGGGGCACGCCCACGCGAAGACAGCTTGCTTTTCTTCTGACTTGTCGTAAGTTAGAAGAATTCTAACAAAGGAGGTTTTCATGCGTGGGAATGAGAAGGTTATCGAACGGCTGAACGAGGCGCTGTTTCTAGAGCTCGGCGCCGTCAACCAATATTGGCTCCACTATCGCCTCCTCGACGACATGGGCGTCACCAAGTTTGCCAAGAAGGAACGCGAGGAATCGATCGAGGAGATGCAGCACGCCGACAAGCTGATTTCCCGCATCATCTTCCTTGAAGGCCATCCCAACCTCCAGACCATTCCGCCGCTCCGCATCGGACAGACGGTCCGCGAGATTCTGGAGTCCGACCTCGCTGGCGAGATTGACGCGCGCAACTCCTATCGCGCTTCGCGTCTGCTGTGCGCCGAGGAAGGCGACTACGTGTCGATGGAGTTGTTCACCGAATTGCTGAAAGACGAGGAAGGTCACATCGACTTCCTGGAAACGCAGATCTCTCTCTACGACAAGATCGGCGAGGCCGCCTATATCCAGTTGAACGCCGACAGCACCGACAAGGGCGGCTGATCCCGCCGCTCCCGGTGACAGGATGAAGACTGTGTGGTCGCCGCCGATGCTCAGACGTCGGCGGTGGCGCGGCGACGCGTCGGCATCGTCTCACGATAGGCGCGCTGCTGCTCGACGATCTGCTGCCGGCGTTCGGCAAGGTCGTCGGTGGCAAGGCGCTTCTCGATGTGGGCGTTGATGACGTCGATGGCCAAGGGGAAGCAGCCGCAGCAGCGGCCACGCGTCCCGAGCCGCCGATAGACGAGGCCGGGTGTGATGACGCGGAGCGGCATCTCGGTCAGCAGTTCGTCGACGGCTCCCTGGATGTCTTCGACGGTCAGAACGTTGCAGTGACAGACGATCATCGACGAACTCCGGGGGCGTGCCGGTGGCAGCGCCCGTGGCTCTCCGCAGTATTGTGCCGGGCGAGGATGAAAACATCCTCAACGCCACACCGCTATTGATAATCATTATCAACTTCAATTTCAAGCGCACACAGGCGCGAGAGCGTCGGTGCAGACCAGCCGGCCGGCGGACGCGGGGCTGGGCGCTCGCCGCCGCTTACATCCGATCGCCATGCAAAAGCAGAGCACCCGGCAGGAAGGCCCGCCGGGTGCTGCATTTTGGTCGCGATGTCTCGCCGCTATTCGGCGAGGACGCGCGTCGACGGGAAGGTGATCTGGATCATCGTTCCCTGACCGGGGGTCGAGTCGATCTGGAAGGCAGCGCGATTGGCCTCGACCAGCGCCTTGGTGAGCGGCAGGCCGAGACCGGTACCGCCACCGGTCCGCGACGTCGACAGCTGGCGGAACGGCTCCATCGCCTTGACGATGTCACCCTCGCTCATGCCCTGGCCCGTATCCCGCACCCGCAGCACCACTTCCCCGGTCTCCTCATAGAGCGTCGAGACGATCACCTGCCCGCCGGCCGAGTTGAACTTCACGGCGTTGGACAACAGGTTGAGGATGATCTGCCTGAGGCTGCGATTGTCCGCCACCACCGGTGGCAGGCTGGAGGACAGCGAGGTGCGGATGATGATCCGCTCGCGGTTGGCCTGCGGCTGCATCAGCGCCGCGCATTCGCGCACCACATCGTTGAGCCCCACCGCCTCGAAGGTCAGCTCGAGCTTGCCGGCCTCGATCTTCGAGAGATCGAGAAGGTCGTTGACCAGGCTCATGATGTGGGTGCCCGACACGTGGATGTCGCGCAGGTATTCCTTGTAGCGGTCGTTGCCGACCGGGCCAAAGCGCTCCTCCATCATCACCTCGGAGAAGCCGATGATGGCATTGAGCGGCGTACGGATCTCGTGGCTCATCTTGGCAAGGAAGTCGGACTTTTGCGATGACGCGTTCTCTGCCGCCTTCTTCGCCGAGGTCAGCTCCTCCTCTGCCCGCTTCCATTGGGTTATGTCGCGGAGCACGGCGCAAAACTTGGTCGCCGATACGCGGCCGACCGTCATGAACAGCGGCACCAGACCGCCACCAGCCACGCGGCCGATCACCTCGCGCCCGTCGTTGAGCACGCTGGAAAGTGCATTGCGGCCGAGGCCGTCCAGATAGTCGAGCGCGGAGCGATGGCTCTCCGGCGCCAGGAGATCGACGAAGGCCATGCCGACCATGTGCGACCGCTCGTTGCCGAACAGCGCCTCGGCCGATTTGTTGGCGCCGATGACCAGGCCTTTCTGGTCGAGCACCAGCACGCCGTCGGTGGCGGTGTCGAGGATGGCCTCCATATCTTCGGCCCGCTGCTCGGCGGTGGCGAAACGGTCGCGGCTGGTGGCTGCCGCCGTCTCCTGCACAACCAGCAGCGAGGCGATGCCCCCCTCCATCGGCAACGAGTGCAAGCGTGCCGATACCGGGATTTCGACGCCGTCGCGCCGCCGCACGGTCGGGATGGCCGCCTCACGGCTGAGGGCCGCTCCCTCGAACACCTGGGCGAAGCCACCGTCGGCGTCGATCGAAGCGACGTCCGGGTAGCCGCAGAGATCGAGAAAGGCTCGGTTGGCGTGGATGATGTCGCCACCCCTCAGGATGGCGAGCGCCACCGGCAACTTGTCGAGCAGGGCGATGTCGACCGATGGTCCAATATCCGTCGCCACGTCCGCCTTGCGGTTGACGATAGGCGCCGGGGGAGCGGCGGTGCGGTCGGCCGGCTCGGCCAGGATGCGCGGTCCGAAGGCGTCGGCCAACGCCTCGGCGATCTTGTCGAAGGCGTCGCGCTCGGGCTTGGAAAGCGCCCGGGCCTTGTCACCCGTCAGACTGGCGAACGTGGGGCGACGGGAGACCACCGGCACTGCCGCCACGTCGGCGACCGGCGCGGGCGGCACGAGCTCGAGCACGTCCTCCACGTCACTTTCCGGCGGCGGCGTCACGAGTGCCAGCGGTTCGGGCAGTTCGTCCGCCTCGACCAGGTCCTCCTCGGCGACCACGGGCTCATCCAAGGCGGCGTCTTCAACGATGTCGGCCGGCTCGGAAAGGTCGGATTCAGCCGCGACCTCGGCCGGTTCGTTCGGCGCCTCGGCCTCCGCGTCTTCTGCGATGGCGTCCATCGTATCGATCGGCGCGGAAGCGTCGGGCTCGGCGACGACGTCGGCAGGGATATCCGGCGTCTCAGCGCCTGGCTCTTCAAGAATAAAGTCTTCGACGAGATCCAGGATGAGATCCGGCTCGGGTTGGTCGGGCTCGGCCGTCACGTCGGCGACGGCGTCCTCAACCTCGACGACAGGCTCTTCCGGAGGCGGCAGCGCCTCCTCGGTCCTCGGCCGTCAGGAGATCGTCGGCCACTTCGGGCGCCGCGTCGGGCACCGGTTCGGCGGTGACATCCGTTTCGGCGGCTGCCGCCGGCGCGATCACCGTATAGACGATGTCATCCGACGCCTCATCCCTGGCTGGCGGAAGAGTGATCGACTCGTCGGATTTTGCAGCGATCGGCTCGGCTGGCACCGGTGCATCGAAGGC
>JAGSYU010000044.1 GCA_018262575.1 Pseudomonadota bacterium
CGATACGGCCCAGCGGGGGTGTAGCTCAGTTGGTTAGAGTGCCGGCCTGTCACGCCGGAGGTCGCGGGTTCGAGCCCCGTCACTCCCGCCATTTCTTCCTGAAGTTCTTTGAAATCACTGCCTTGTGCAGTGTTTTTCATTTTTGACTTCAGGAATTTAGCGTCCCTTCGGAACCTCTGTCGCGTCGGGATGCCGAGCCAACCGCAGTCCAGCCGCCGCCGATCACCTCAGCCTGTCAGGATAGCGTGAGTCGGCAGTACCTCGACGCCATGCGGCGCAATCAGTCCGCTCCAGATCCAGTTATGGTGCTCGATGACGGCCCGCGCCGGCAAGTGCGGACGATCCGACACCGTGTGCCCGTCGGCGACCGGCACCACCGGCCGGCCAAGAGTCACGGCCCGGCGTACTGTGGAATCAACGCAGAAGTCGGTGGCCCAACCGGTGACGAGCAACCTGTTCACCCCGAGCTCATTGAGGATTTCGCAAAGCGGCGTGTCATGGAAAGGGTCGTTGAGCGTCTTGGCAACCACCAGATCGTCAGGCGCTCGCCGCAGTTCCGGCAGAAAGCGCCAGCCGGGCGTGCCCGGCTCGAAATCATCGCCCTTTCTCCCGGCGTGCTGGATGAACACCACCCGGCCGCCGCGCTTGCGGATGAAAACGCCAAGGGCATTGATGCGGCCGACGACGCCAAGTAGGTCGTATTTCGGCGCCCCCTTCCTTACGCCGACCTGCATGTCGACGACGAGCATCACGTCCATGTCGGCCACCTCCATCCGCCAAAGGCCGTCAGCCAACCACGGAGCAGCCAGTTTGACCATCCGGGCGAATCCCTGCCTGGTGCCTGTATTTCCGGCAAGGTCGAACTCCAGGCAGTCGCCTGAAGACGAGGAGCTGAGCCCCGGGCGGCAACTGATGCCGAAGATGAAAAGCCCGATTTTGCTTGCCGCATCTGTGCCTTTCCTGTATTGAGCGCGCCATCGTTCAAGATGGACGATGCCCGGCTGGGGGCTGAACGGAAGGTGGTCGTGCTGCAAGGCAAGGCCTCTGATCCCTGAACAAGGATCGTCTTCCCGTGTCTCCGCTCTCGATCTCGTATCTGTCGAGCCTTTCCGGGGGTTCGCAGAGGCTTGGCGCCGGGTGGTCAATGGAACCGAGAAAGGCTGTACCGACATGGCGCTCTACGAGCACGTGTTCCTGGTCCGCCAGGACGTTTCTGCCCAGCAGGTGGAAACGATCGCTGACCAGTACAAGGCCGTCATTGAAAGCAATGGCGGCGCGGTGAAGAAGGTAGAGAACTGGGGCCTGCGCGCCCTCGCCTACCGCGTCAAGAAGAACCGCAAGGCTCACTACGTCCTGTTCAACCTCGACGCGCCGCACGCCGCCGTCGCCGAAATGGAGCGTCAGCAGAGCCTCAGCGAGGACATCCTGCGCATCATGACCATTCGCGTCGACGAGCTCGAGGAAGGCCTGTCGGCCATGCTCCAGAAGCGCGACCGTGACGACCGTGATGGCGCCCCCGCCGGCCGCGGCGACCGTGGCGGCTTCCGCGGCGGTGACCGTGGTGGCCCGCGTCGTGACCGCGCGCCCCGTCGTGACGAAGCTGGGGATATGGAATAATCATGGAAATCACCTCTCTCCCCGCTGCCCGCCGCCCGTTCTTCCGTCGCCGGAAGACCTGCCCGTTCTCCGGTGCCAACGCCCCGAAGATCGACTACAAGGACGTGCGCCTCCTGCAGCGCTACATCTCCGAGCGCGGCAAGATCGTTCCCTCCCGCATCACCGCGGTGTCGGCCAAGAAGCAGCGCGAGCTCGCCCAGGCGATCAAGCGTGCCCGCATCCTCGGCCTGCTGCCGTTCATCATCAAGTGATGACGGGCGCCTGACGGCGCACTAGGAACCATCCGGCGCCGCGGCTGTTGTCGCGGCGCCGTTCCTGCAAAGTTGGGATGCGGCTTTTTTGGCTCGGCACCCCTAACCGCCCGGCGGCACTGGTCGTCGATCACAGCATCGGTCGTCTTTATCGGCGATCGCGCGGGACAGCGAGATAAACGTGAACGGACTTCTTCTCGGCATCGCTGCAGGTGCTGCATCAGCCCTGCTTTTTGCGGCCGTCACGAGTGGCGGTGCCCTTGGCACGCCGCTGTTCTTCATGTCTGCGCTTCCCATCGCCATCGTCACTATCGGCTGGGGCACGCTGGCCGGCCTGGCGGCCGTGATCGCCGGTCTCATCGGACTCTGGGCTTTTCTGTCCTGGAAGGTGGCGCTGCTGCATGCGCTGGCGATCGCCGGCCCGATGGCCTTCTACAGTTATCTCGTCGGCCTTGGCCGGCCACTCGATGCCGAGGGCCGGAATTTCGAGTGGTATCCGCTCGGCCGCGTCTTCACGGTGATGGTGTTGATCAGCGCCGCCACCATCGTCGGCGTCGGCATTATCATCGGATTCAACATCGAAGCGACCGCCAGCGAGTTTGCCGACAAGCTGGGCGACATGGGGCAGGCCTCTGGCGGCCCCGGTGCACCGACGCGCGAGGACTTGCTCCCTATTGTGCGCCTGATCCCCTTCGGGTTTGCCATGCTCTGGCTGGTGCTGACAGCGTTCAACCTCTGGCTGGGTAGCCGGATCGTGCGCCTGTCCGGGCGCCTGAAGCGCGGCGACGACGCCATCGCCGAAACGCTGTCGCTGCCGTTGTGGATGGCCGGCCTGTTCGTGGTTGCCGCTCTTCTTGCCAGCCTCGACAACTCGCTGGGGCTTGTCGCCCGCGTCGTCGCCGGTTCGGCGGGCATGGGTTTTGCGATGGTCGGATTTGCCGTCCTCCACGTCTTCGTGCGTGGCAATCCGGCCGCCCCGCTCATTCTCGGCGTCACCTACGGCGCCACATTCATCTTTTCCATCCCGCTCATTCCGCTGGCCATCGCCGGCATTCTCGACGGTCCGCTCGGCCTCAGGGCCCGGCGGCTCAACAAACGGCCGGGTGCCTGACGGCCCCGATCTCCCAAACAGCGGCAACGCCGCTACAGACAGACTGGAGTACAGAAAATGAAGGTCATCCTCCTCGAGCGCATCGGTCGGCATGGCACCCTCGGCGAGACCGTCAGGGTCCGCGATGGTTTCGCCCGTAACTTCCTCCTGCCGCAGGGCAAGGCGCTGCGCGCCACCAAGGAGAATCAGGCTCGCTTCGACCGCGAGCGCGCCGCCCTCGAGGTCCGCAACGCCGAGCGCAAGTCGTCGGCCGAGCAGATCAAGGTCGGCCTCGACCAGCGTTCCTTCATCGTCGTCCGTCAGGCGGCCGAGACCGGCCAGCTCTACGGCTCCGTCGCCGCCCGCGACATCGTCGACATCCTTGCCGCCGCCGGTGAGACCGTCACCCGCGCGCAGGTGGACATCAACACGCCGATCAAGAACCTCGGCGTCCACTCCGTCGAGATCATCCTGCACGCCGACGTGCGCGCCAGCATCACCCTCAACATCGCTCGCTCCGAGGAAGAGGCCCTGCGCCAGGCCAAGGGCGAGGACGTCACCGCCAACGCCCGCGAAGACACCTTCGTTCGCGAAGTCAGCTCGGTGCTTGAGGACGAGGGCATGGACCGCGAGGAGCTCTGAGCCGCCTTCGGTTCTGAGTCTGCACGACAGATTGGCCCCGGGACCCAAATCCCGGGGTTTTTCGTGTCAAAACAATGGGCTGCCGATTCTCTTGCAGCGGTATTGTTCTGGGGCGAGAGTCAATAACCATCGTCGGGAAATTCGACTCCTTGTGAATAGCGGGAGTCTGCGACAACTGCCGCATCCTGGCAGGACGGGGCTTGATACTGTCCCCTCTTCATTTGCCAGCAGGAACACGTCCGTCCCATGTCCACCATCCGCCGCGTCGAAGATCAGGCTACCGCGCTCACCCGCAGCGCACCGCACAATGTCGAGGCGGAACGGCAGCTGCTCGGCGCCATGCTGATGAACAACGAGACGTTCTTCCGCGTCTCCGACTTCCTCGAGCCACCGCACTTCTTCATCGAACAGCACAAGGTGATCTACGAGAAGATCGGCCAGCTCATCCGCGGCGGCAAGGTCGCCTCGCCGATCACGCTGAAGACCTTCTACCCGGCCGACTATCAGATCGCCGAGATGCCGGTGACGCAGTATCTGCTGCGCCTCGCCTCCGAGGCGACCACCATCATCAACGCCGAAGACTACGGCCGCATCATCCACGACCTCGCCGTCCGCCGCGACCTGATCCGCATCGGCGAGGACATGGTCAATATCGCCTTTGACGCACCGATCGACATGCCGCCGCGTGCCCAGATCGAGGACGCCGAGCGGCGGCTGTTCGGCATTGCCGAGAGCGGCCGTTACGAGGGTGGCTTCCACACCTTTTCCGACGCGCTGCGCGAAGCGATCGACATGGCCGCCGCCGCCTACCAGCGCGACGGCCACCTGTCGGGCATCGCCACCGGCCTGTCCGACCTCGACCGGACCATGGGTGGCCTGCAGCGGTCCGACCTGATCATCCTCGCCGCCCGCCCGGCCATGGGCAAGACGTCGCTGGTCACCAACATCGCCTTCAACGTCGCCAACGCCTATGAAGCGGCCGAACAGCCGGATGGCTCGCTGAAAACGGTGAACGGTGGCATCGTCGGTTTCTTCAGCCTGGAAATGTCGTCCGAGCAGCTGGCGACGCGTATCCTCGCCGAGCAATCAGAGGTGTCATCCTCCGATATCCGTCGCGGCAACATCGACGAGAACCAGTTTGCCAAGCTCGCCGCCGTCGCCCAGCGCATGCAGACGCTGCCGCTTTACATCGACCACACCGGTGGCATTTCCATCGCCCAGCTCGCCGCCCGCGCCCGCCGCCTGAAACGCCAGCGCGGCCTCGATGTCGTCATCGTCGACTATCTACAGCTGCTGTCGGGCTCCTCGAAGTCTGCACAGAACGGCCGCGTGCAGGAGATCACCGAGATCACCACCGGCCTCAAGGCGCTGGCCAAGGAGCTGGCGGTACCGATCATTGCCCTCTCCCAGCTATCCCGCCAGGTCGAGAGCCGCGACGACAAGCGGCCACAGCTCTCCGACCTGCGCGAGTCCGGCTCGATCGAGCAGGACGCCGACGTGGTGATGTTCATCTATCGCGACGAGTATTACATGCAGTCGCGCATGCCCAAGGAAGGCACCGAAGAGTTCTTCAAGTGGCAGGCCGAGATGGACCGCGTCACCGGCAAGGCCGAAGTGATCATCGGCAAGCAGCGCCATGGCCCCACCGGCACCGTGCAGCTCGCCTTCGACGCCTCCGTCACGCGCTTCTCGGACCTCGCCAAGGACGACTATCTGCCCGAGCGCTTCGAGTGACGATCTTCCTGTGAAAAGCCCAAGGCCCCGGCGGCGCGCAGCTCCGGGGCCTTTTTCTGTTCATGTCGTATCCGGCTTATTTTGCGGCGAGGAAATCGCCCACGTCGAGCAGCACGAACTCGTCGTCGTCGGCCTTGTCGACGGCGCGGCCGGCCGAGTACGGCAGGTTGTTGTCGTTACCGACGACGATATGCGTGGCATCGACCACGTCGACGTTCTCGATGGTGACGAAGGGCATGGTGTAGACGCCGTTCACCGTACCCTGCTTCGCCTTGCCCTCGGGGTCGGCGATGTTCAGCAGATCGATGTAGCCGATCTTGCGCACTGCCTTGCCGACGTTGTCATCGCCGAAGGCGATCTTGTAGACGCGTTTGTGCTTGGACGGTTTGTCGAAGCAGGTCGGCTCGGGCTTGGCCGGATCGGCACAGGCCTTGTCGGCGAGGCCGGCGCCGCCGTCGCGCTCGATCACCAGCGCCGTTCCCTCGTCGATCATGTTGAAGTCGCCGATGTTGGTGCCGGTGCCCGAGAACGGATAGAGCCACGAGCGGCCTGTCCAGGCCTTCTGGGCAACATCGAACTCGATGATGCGGGTTGCCGTCGCGCCATCCGCCTGTTCAAACTTGCCGTCGCCGAGATAGAGCGGCCCTTCGAGGAGCGCATAGAGCTTGCTGCCGTCCTTGGACTGGGCCATCCCCTCGAAGCCATTGGAGCGGCGGAGGTTGAAAGCCGGCAGCGGCTTGGTGGGATCGGCCGGCAGGGCCATGGTCGGATTATCCGGCGACAGCACCGGCTTGCCGTCGACCAGCGTCGGCACGACGTCGGTCAGCTTGCCGTCGGCGGTGACGTGGATGAGATAGGGACCGAGCTCCTCACCGAGCCAGAAGCCATCACCGACCGGCTGGATCGACTCGATGTCGAAGTCGGCACCGGTCAGATAGCGTGTGTCGGCGCCTTCCATGACGATGGGGAACGGCGCCATCTTGCCGGGATCGCTGAGGAAGACGGTGCCGAGGCGATCGACCGTGCCGGCCTGCCAATCGAACTTGACGTGATGCAGCATCAGCGTGGCATCGCTGGAGTTGGACTTGCTGCCGAAGCCGTTGTCGCTGAGCGTCCAGAAGGTGCCGTCCGTCATGGTCTTGATGCCGGAAAAGCCTTGCACTGCCTGACCGTCGAACGGCAGACCGAGGCCAGTGTTGCGGACACCGTCGCGACCCGGCACAGAGCCGAGCGTCGTGGCGCGTTTGCGATCGGGCGTTGAGAACTTGCCCGCTTGCTTGAGAAACGCGGGCGCATCGGCCGGGGCGGCGATAACGGTGTTGGCCGGCAACACGGCCTGCGAAACCAGCGTCGCCTTGAAAGCGGTCTCGTCGGCGACGGCAAAGGTAGAGGTTGTAACCAAGGCGACGGACGCCAGCAGCAAGGTCTTCATCGGGCACACCTGAAAAGGAATGGAGAAAAGCCCGACCTTGTTAGAAAAGGCGAGTGTCAGTGGGTTGACACATCCATGACGGTTCGGTGATGCGTTCCACCGCAACCACAAAAACGCCCCGGCAAAGCCCATGCCGGGGCGGTCGTTTCAGCACTCCGCTTCCCTCGCAGCGCGAACGATCTGAGGCGGCTCAGTTCTTCTTGGTTTCTTCCAGGAAGAAGCGCCCGAGCGGGTTCTGATCGAAGTTCTCGATGTTCGTCCGCGATACGTTGCGATAGGGGCTGTAGTAGAGATCGACCCAGTTGACGTCATCTTTCGCCATCTTCTGGAGGTCGATGTACATCTGCTCGCGCTTCTTGGGATCCATTTCGACGCGGGCGGCAGAAACCAGATCCTTGACCACCGGATTGTTGTAGCGGGTCATGTAGTTCATGTTGCTGTCGTGGCCCAGAACGAAGGTGGTCTTCTGGTCCGGATCCAGCACGTCGTTGGTCCAGTACATCACGGATATGTCGTAGTCACCGGCGATCAGCATGTCCCAGCTCTGGCTGGGGTCGACCTTCTGCAGGTCGACCGTCACGCCAACCTTGGAGAGCTGCTGCTGCAAGAGGATGGCGATCTGTTCGTCGACCTCGTCGCCGGCGTTGACCACATAGTTGAGCTTGAGATCAGCCGCGCCGGCTTCTGCCAACAGGGCCTTGGCCTTCTCCGGCTCGTAGGGCCGCTGCAGATTGTCGGCGTAATGGTAGAGGGCGCCCTTCGGAACGTAGGAATAGGCGATCTCGCCAAGGCCGAAGGTCACCGCGTCAACGATCGCCTTCTTGTCGATCGCCATGTCCAGGGCTTGGCGCACCTCCTTCTTGGCGAGCGCACCGTGCTCGTGGTTGATCAGCAGGTGATCTTCGCGCGTCGAGGTGTCGAGATGGATCTTGAGGTTGGGATCCTTCTGCAGTTCGGCGATGCGCGAGAACGGCACGAAGATGGCCGTGTCGATCTCGCCGGCCTGCACCTTCAGCATGCGCGTATTGTCATCGGGAATGGAGATCCACTCGACGCCGTCGAGACTGACATTGGCGGCATCCCAGTATTCGGGATTCTTGGTGAGGATGACGCGGTCACCGCGCCGCCATTCCTTGACGGCAAAGGCGCCCGAGCCGATCGGCGCCTCGCCGAAGGCATCCTCGCCTATCCCCTCGACCACCTTCTTCGGCAGCACCGACACGTTGGGCAGCGCCAGCGACGCCAGGAACGGCGCCGACGGACCGGTCAGCTTGACCACCAGCGTCTTCGCATCGGCAGCGGTGGCCGTATCGACGATCTTGTAGCTGTCAGCCCACAGCGAACCTGGATTGTCGCGGATGCGCAGGATGGAGTAGGCGGCATCGTCGGCGGTCACCGGATCGCCGTTGGAAAATTTGGCGTCGCGCAGCTTGAACGTATAGGTCAAACCATCGTCCGAGATTGACCAGCTTTCGGCAAGGCCGGGGATCAGCTTGGTGCCGGACTTGTCGACGCGCACCAGCACGTCGAACACGTTGGAAAACACCCAGTTGTCGACGTTCTGGGCGGTCTTGATCGGGTCGAATGTCGTGCCGTCCTCGCGGCGGCCGATGGTCAACACGCCGGCAGCCTCAGCAATCGTTGCCCCGAAGACGAGGGTAGCGAGAACGGTCGCCACGCTCAGTTTGGTCCACTTTGCGGTCATGTCGAGTTCCCTTCTGGTTATGATGCGTCGCCCGTGACAAATCCGGGCGTTTCTTCAACGAAATCGTCTCCTCCCCGCGGAGACAGAAGCGGCTTGTCCGGATCGATATCCGGAATGGCGCCGATCAGCGCCCGCGTGTAGGCCTCGCGCGGAGCGGCGAACACCGTGGCCGTCGGCCCCTCTTCAACGATCTCGCCGTGGTACATCACCACCACCCGTTCGCAGAGGTTGCGGACGATGGCGAGATCGTGGGCGATGAACAAAAGCGTCAGGTTGAGCCGTTGCTTGAGGTCGCGGAAGAGATCGACGATCTGCGCCTGGATGGTGACATCGAGCGCGGCGACGCACTCGTCGGCGACGATCAGTTTGGGATTGACGGCGAGCGCCCGGGCAATGCCGGCGCGCTGGCATTGGCCGCCGCTCATCGAGAGTGGCTTGCGGCTGGCGAATTCGCGCTCAAGACCGACGAGATCAAGCAGTTCGCCGATGCGTGTCGGTATCCGCTCCCTCGGCACGCTCTCCTGCACGGCAAGCACCTCGGCCAGCATGGCGCCGACGGTGAGGCGCGGGTTGAGCGCGTTGTAGGGATCCTGGAACACCATCGCCGTCTCGCGGCGAAGCTTTCTCAGAGCCTTCGTCCGTTCGGTGACAATGTCGGCGCCGTCGAAAGTCACATGACCATCGGAGATCGGGGTCAGACCGAGCAGCGCGCGAGCCAACGTCGACTTGCCCGAGCCGCTTTCGCCAACGATGCCCACCGTCTCGCCCGGCATTACCTGCAGGCTGACACCCTTCACCGCCGCGAACTCACGCGGCCCGCCGGAGAACAGGCCGCGGCCGGTCACCGGAAAGCGGACGTGAAGATCGTCGATCTCGATCAGCGGTCGCGCCTTCTGGAAAGCCGGTTCGTGGCCTGCGACGACGAGCGCCTGGCGTTCCGGCATCGACGGATGGGAAGCGATCAGGTTCTGGGTGTAGGGATGCTGCGGCTGACCGAGGACGTCGCGCTTGTCACCAATCTCGAGCAGGCGGCCCTGCCGGAGCACGGCGATGCGGTCGCAGGTCTGGGCGACAATGCCGAGGTCGTGGGTGATCAGGATCACCGACAGGCCGCGGCTTTCCCTGAGGTCCATCAGCAGCCTGAGGATTTGCGCCTGGATGGTGACGTCGAGCGCCGTCGTCGGCTCGTCGGCGATCAGGATGCGCGGATCGCAAGACAGCGCGACGCCGATCATTCCCCGCTGCCGCATGCCGCCGGAGAATTCGTGCGGATAGCCGTTGTATTGGCGCGCCGGATGCGGAAATCCCACCTGCGCCAGAATGTCCAGCGCCGCCGCCCTCGCCTCCTTGCCGTCGACGCCGCGATGGACACGGATGCCCTCGGCAATCTGGTCGCCAATGCGCATCAGCGGATCGAGGTGGCTGGTCGGGTTCTGGAAGATCATGCCGATGTCGCGGCCGCGCACCGCGCGGATGTCGGCTTCCGACACCTTGGCGAGGTCCTTGCCGTCGAGCATCACCGCGCCGGAGGTGATCGCCAGCTTGGGCGACGGCATCAGCCGGACCAGCGAGCGACAGGTGAGGCTCTTGCCCGAGCCACTTTCGCCGACAAGGCCGAGAATCTCGCCCTGGCCGAGGTCAAAGGACAGGCCGTCGATCAGCGTACGGGGACCGTCCTCGCCGGCAAAGGCCACGCTGAGGTCGCGGACGGAGAGTAGCGTCTCGCTCATTCGCGCACTCCCAGGAGGTCACCGAGACCGTCGCCGGTCAACGAGAAGCCGAAGGCCAGCGTCACGATGGAAAGGCCGGGGAACAGGGTGATCCACCAGGCGGTGGTGATGAAGCTCTGTCCCTCCGCCACCATCACGCCCCACTCGGCGATCGGAGGCTGGACGCCGAGGCCCAGGTAGCTGATGGCGGCACCGGAGAGCAGTACCAGCACGCAATCGGACATTGAGAACACCACCGAGCCGGCGATGGCGTTGGGCAGCAGGTGGCGGAACATGATGCGCGGGCCGGAAAAGCCCAGGCTGAGCGCCGCCGTCGCGTAGTCGACCGTCTTCAGCACCAGCATCTGCGCCCGGATCAGCCGGGCGTAGGACACCCAGCCGACCAGCGCCATGGCGATGTAGAAGCTCTTCAGCCCCGGTCCGAGGATGGCGATGATGGACAGCATCAGCACCAGGAAGGGAAAGGCCAGGATGATGTCGATGAACCGCATGAAGGCGATGTCGACCTTGCCTCCGAGATAACCGGCAAGCGTACCGACCACCGTGCCGATCAAGAAGGGAAAGACGACTCCGATCACCGCGATCTGCAAATCGACGCGCGTGCCCCAGATGACGCGCGAGAAGATGTCGCGGCCGAAGTTGTCGGTGCCGAAGGGATACGCCCAGGACGGTGGCTGAAGCCGCAGGTCGCCGTTCTGCAGAATCGGATCAAAGGGCGCGATCACCGGCGCCAGCAGGGCGATCAACAGGAAGATGGCGAGCAGGATCAACCCGGCGAGCAGCGTCGGCCGGCGACGGACGGCCTTCCAGGCTGGTGCGAGGGCGGCGGTCATTGCTTCACCCTCGGGTCGATGGCGACGGTGACGATGTCGGCAAGGAAATTCACCAGCACCGTCGCGCAGGCAAACACCATGGCCACGCCCTGCACCACCATGTAGTCGCGCGAGAAGATGGCGCGGACGAGCAGTTGTCCCATGCCTGGCAGCGCAAACACACTTTCCACAACGACCGTGCCACCGATCAGCCAGCCGATATTGACGGCGAGCAGGTTGACCGTTGGCACCAGTGAGTTGGGCACCACATGCCGCCAGAAGACGATGCTCTCCGGCATGCCGCGCGCCCGCGCCGCCGTGGCAAGATCCCCCTTAAGCTCGGCGATCATCGCTGTCCGGAGCGAGCGGATCAGCACGGTCGACAGCGACAGCGCGATGGTCAGCGACGGCAGGATCAGGTGATAGAGCTTGTCGGCAAGGGTCTCGCCGTAACCGGACACCGGAAACAGATCGAGACGCACCGAGAAGAAGATGATCAGCATCAACGCCAGCCAGAACGGTGGAAAGCCGATGCCGAAGGTTGAGATGAACCGCACGATATGATCGGCCGGCCCGCCGTTTGACCGGGCCGCCAGCGAGGCGAGCGGCACGGCGATGAGGAGCGACAGCAGGACCGAGCAGAGCACCAGCACGAGCGTCGGCTCGATGCGAGTGGTGATCAACCTGAGCACATCGATCTTGTAGAGGATCGACTTGCCCATTTCGCCCTGGGCGAGGTTCTGGAGAAAGTAGAAGTATTGCAGCCAGATCGGCTGATCGAGGCCGTACTGGGCCCGAATGGCGGCGATGGCGGCCGGCGTCGACTTGGTACCAAGCAGGACGCGCGCCGGATCGCCGGGGATCAGGCGGACCAGGACGAAGGTGATGAGGCTGATGCCAAACAGCACCGGCAGGAACTGCAGGGGCCGATAGAGGACGAACTTATACCGGTGCATCGCAGCTTCCGGACCTAAGAATGGGTGGCATGGGTGGGGCGACCGTCATCGCTGGCTGTGTTTCCCGAGGAAGGCAAGAAGCGCCGGGTAGTAATCCCCGGGGTTCTCGTAGAACGGCATGTGGCTTGCGTTGGCGAACACCCTGAGTTCGGCGTCCGGCAGATGGAGTTTCATGCGCAACGCGCAGGCCGGCGTCAGCTCGTCGTGCTCGCCGCAGGTGATCAGCGTCGGCACGGTGATCTTGTGTAGGTCGGGAACGCGGTTCCAGTCCTTGAGATTGCCGGTGTAGAGGAACTCGTTCGGCCCCTGCATGGTGCCATAGGGCCCCATGTTCCAGTCGGAGAGCGACCGGTTGACCGGCGCCGGCCAGTCTTTCAGGCGGCAGACATGGCGGTAGTTGAGCAGGGTGATCGCCGCCAGGTATTCAGGGTGATCGATGGTGCCAGCCGCCTCGTGCGCCTGCATCATAGCCACCGTCTCGGAGCCCAGCGCGCCGCGCAGCCGTTCGAGCTCGGTGATCAGATGCGGCATGTCGGCGACGGTATCCTCAAGGATCAGCGTCTTGAGCGATTCCGGATAGGTCAACGCATAGTCGATGGCCAGCCAGCCGCCCCAGGAATGGCCGAGGAAATGCACCTTGCCGAGACCGAGCGCCCGGCGCACCGTCTCAGTCTCCTCGACATAGCGGCCGATCGTCCAAAGGGCGGGATCGGCCGGTCGGTCGGAGGCACCGGTGCCGAGCTGGTCGAAGGCGACGACGCGGTAGCCATCATCGATCAGGCAGGAATGGGCTTCCCGCAGGTAGTCGCAGGGAAGGCCGGGGCCGCCATTGGCCAAAAACACGACCTCGTCGCCCGTGCCAAACTCATAGGCAACGACGTCGTGGCCATCGACTTTCACCACATGCCTGGCATCCGGGGCAACCTCCCGCCACATGGCCGATCTCCAAAACAGCGATTCAAGCTCACGAAATGAGCGTGACCAAATTTTGGATGAATTGTCGCTCAACACCAGCTATTAGAAGTGATAGGGTCTGGATGGAGGAGGAGCATGAGCCGCCGTTCGCGGGGCTTACCACTCCGGAGTAGCTATAGATGCCCGTCGACATCGCCGCCATCAGAGGGCGGCTCGCCACCGAGACCAACCTGGAAGGATGCATCGACCAGGCCTTCGAGATGGTCAAGGGCTTCGGCTTCGAGGCACTCATCTACGACTACACGCCGCGCCCCTATGACGTCGACGGCAGCATGAACATCCCCTCGCTGCTGAAGCTCAGAAACGTGCCGGAAGACATGCACGAGTATTGGTGCGGTCGCGGCTATTTCCGCTTCGATCCGGTGCAGCAGCTAGCCATCAGGACATCGACACCCTTCTTCTGGAACTATGACCGCGACGCCGACACGGCAATCCGCCGTTATCTGTGCGACAGCAGCCGCCCAGTCGAAAGCTATCTCCGCGATCGCGGCCTGACGTCCGGCGTTACAGTGCCGGTCCACCTGCCGCAGGGCGACTATGCGACGGTGACCGGCGTCCGCTTCGGTGCCGGCGCCGACTTCCAGCGCGCCGCCGAAGGCGCCATCGCCGACTTTGGGCTCATCGCCCACCTGTTCCATGAGGCGGCCTATTCGGTCTTCGACACGCCGGCTCGCGTCGGCGTCATGCCGCGCCTCACCGACCGCGAGCGCGAGTGCCTGCGCCATTCCGCCGAGGGCCTGTCGGCCAAGGAAATCTCTCGCGTCATCGACCGCTCGGTGCCGACGGTGGTGATGCATCTCAACTCGGCGATCCGCAAGCTCGGCGCCCGCAACCGTACCCAGGCCGTGGTGCGCGCCATCCACTACCGCCTGCTCGACGAACCCCAGACCTATAACTTCTGATAGCTGCTGCTTAGCTTTTCGCCGCGCTATGTTTTTGCTCAACGCATATGCATAGCGGAGGGCGAACGGTGGTTGACGTCATGGAAGGATTTGCGCCCTTCGGCGCCTACGAGACATGGTATCGCGTCAGCGGCTCGCTATCGTCGCCCCGCCTGCCGTTGATCGTCGCCCACGGTGGCCCCGGCTGCACGCATGACTATGTCGACAGCTTCAAGCGGATCGCCGACCTCGACGGCCGCGCCGTCATCCACTACGACCAGCTCGGCTCCGGCAATTCGACGCACCTGCCCGACAAGGGCAAGGACTTCTGGACGATCGAGCTGTTCCTCGACCAGCTCGATGCGCTCCTTGCCCATCTCGGCATCACCGACCGCTACGCCTATCTCGGCCAGTCCTGGGGCGGCATGCTCGGCGCCGAACACGCCGTGCGCCGGCCGAAAGGCCTCAAGGCACTGGTCATCGCCAACTCGCCGGCCAACATGCACACCTGGGTGAGCGAGGCCAATCGCCTGCGCAAGGACCTGCCGCCCGAAGTCCAGGCAACGCTTCTGAAGCACGAGGCGGCCGGCACCATCACCCATCCCGACTATGTCGCGGCCTCCAGGGTGTTCTACAACCGCCATGTCTGCCGCCTCGATCCCTGGCCGAAGGAAGTGAGCCGCACCTTCGAGCTGATGGACCTCGACAACACCGTCTACATCAACATGAACGGCCCCACCGAATTCCACGTCATCGGCACCATGAAGGACTGGACGATCGAGGACCGTCTGCCGCTGATCGACGTGCCCGCGCTGCTGATCTCCGGAAAATACGACGAGGCGACACCGGAGGTGGTCCGCCCCTACGTCGAGAAGGTGCCCGGCATCCGTTGGGTGCTGTTCGAGCAGTCGAGCCATATGCCGCACGTCGAGGAAGAAGCGAAATGTCTCGCCACCGTCTCGGATTTCTTGACGTCTGTCGACGGATGACCGGCGGTTCCGCCAGTCACAGCCTTCAAGGATCGACCATGACCTGGAAGACCGCCCGCCGCTCGTTCTATTACGATGGAGCTCCCGAGCCGGAAGATCCGGCGCTTGTCGCCGGAAAGGTCGCGCTGCTGGTCATCGATGTGCAGAACGTCTATCTCGACCGCCCGGACCCCGCGACGCTTTCCGGCGACGACCTCAGCCGCTACCACGCCTGGACACCGTTCCACGAGCGCATGCACGACACGGTGATCCCGTCGATCCAAAGGTTGCTCGGCGCCTTCCGCGGCCGTGGCCTCGACGTGCTTTACGCACGAATCGCCTCGCTGCGCCTCGACGGACGCGACCGTTCGCTGAGCCAGAAGAAACCCGGCTGGAACAATCTCTTGCTGCCGAAGGATGAGACCTCGTCACAGATCGTGCCGGCCATCGCACCCGAGGGGGACGAGATCGTCGTCACCAAGACCACCGACAGCGCGCTCACCGGTACCAACCTTCGCCTGATCCTTACCAACCTCGGCGTCACGCATGTGATCTGCTGCGGCATCTTCACGGATCAATGCATCGCCTCGACAGTGCGCAGCCTCGCCGACGAGAGCTTCGACGTCATCGTCGCCGAAGACGCGTGTGCCGCCGGCACGATGGACCTGCACGACCGAGAACTCGAGATCATGAACATGATCTACTGCGCGGTGATGAGCACCGACGAGGTGATCGGCTACCTGCCGCGGTAGGCTTTGAAGGCACCGCGACTTTTCAGGCCGACCAGCTGGTCACCTCCCTTTCGAAGACGCGCAACCGACCGGCACCTCGATCGGATCGGTCTGGCGTCGCCGCCCTGCCCCGTCCGCCCTCTCCGGGTCGAGCAGAGTGACGGAAGCGCCGGAGAATCAGCGAATGGTCAGGCGTTTCGTACCGTCCTGATCCCTCATTTGGGCCGCCAACCAGCGGAAAAACAGCTAATCCTTTCGTCTATACGCGTCTCCCCAGAGAGACCGGCGGACCAATGCCATTTTCACGCCCGTCCTAACAAAGCCGGACTCGACCGCCGACCGCGAGGTCATGCCGCGCAATATCCATTTCTCGCAAGGTCAGACAACACCAGGTTGTCGACCGACGAGGAAGCGACTCTCTTGCCCCGAACCCAGACCTTTACCTGGACGACAGGCAATCCTGTCATTTGAAATCATAATATACTTCATAATATCCACGAAATACGCCAAGGCTCAGCAGAAACAAATCATAATTGTATCGTTTCACTCCATAACGAGATAAAGCACATCGGAAAGTATCTGAACATATGTGCAGGCACCGCGGCCAACTGTTCAAGTTTGTCTCCCGAATAAACGGCGGCTTAACCCGCTAGGTCATGAAATGAACCCTACACATGTTGAATGCGCGGTTCAGGCAACGAGTTTGGCTGGACGGATTGCTTTTGGGAGAGAGAGATGCGCTGGACTGTTGGCAAACTCACGTCGAAAGCCTGGCGGCTCGGCATATCGGCAAAGATCGTTTCCGGCTTTCTGATAGCGCTAACGTTGATGGCGATCATCTCCGGTGTCGCGCTCAGGACCTTTTCCCAGTCGAACGGCGTTGTGACCGACTTGGCCGTCCGTAACCTTGAGGTCAGCGTCGCCAATGACGTCCAGGCGAAGTTCCTTGAATACCGCCGCCTCAGCCGCGAACTCATCTACACCTCACTTCCCGGCACGGCCCAGGCGACCGAAAAGCAGGCCGAAGTGCTACGCGCCGCCATCGCCGACGGCGTCAGCAAGATTTCCGACTTTGGACAGCGCGACACCCTTCAGGAATTGAGTCTCGAGTTCGATTCCTACGCCAACGAGCTTACGCGCATCGGCGCTGAAAAGGCCAAGCTGGCGACCATGCGCGTCCAATCGATGGAACCGGCCGTCGCCGCCGTGCAAAAGGGTCTTGAGGACGTCGCCGCCATCGCGCTCGCCACCAGCGATGCCTCCACGCGCGACACGGCCAACGAAATCCTGCGGCTGGTGCTGCTGGTACAGAATCAGGTGAACGTCGCCCTCGCCACGCTCGACGATGAAACGCTGCAGGCCGCCCTCGATACGCTGACCACCGCCGATTCCTGGATCGACTCCACCGCAAAGAGTGGCCCCAAGGAACTGCGCTCGACATTCGCTGACCTGCGGGACAAGGCGAACCAGTACGAGTCCGACTTCACGGTCATCCAGTCTTCGAGTGTTCAGAACATCAAGGATGTCGCGGCGCTGAACGACAAAGCCACCGCCATCACCACCACGCTCAATGCCTTCATGGGCGTCGCCAACAAGAGCCAGGCGGCGCTGCAGATGAAGTCCGAGCAGATGCTGGCCTCGTCCGAAACCATGCTGTGGGGGATCTCGGCCGGCGGTCTGGTCATCGGCCTCGCGCTCGCCGTGTTGCTTGGCCGCGGCATTTCCCGCCCGATCGTCTCGATCACCCGGGCGATGCAGCGGCTTTCGGCCGGCGAGCTGGCCGTCACCATCCCCGGTCTCGGCCGGACTGACGAGGTCGGCACCATGGCGTCGACGCTCAACGTCTTCAAGGAGGGGCTGCAGGAGAACGATCGGCTGCGCATCGAGCAGGAACACGCCAAGGCAGCGACCGAAGAGCGCCGCCACGGCGAGATGACGCAACTCGCCGACGCCTTCGAGATGGCCGTCGGCGGTGTCGTGCAGTCGGTGGTCAGCGCCTCATCGCAACTGCAGTTGGCCGCAAGGTCAATGTCCTCGGCCACCGAGGAGGTGTCGGGGCAGTCGATCACCGTAGCTAGCGCTGCCGAGGAAGCGTCCACCAACGTCGAGACCGTGGCGGCGTCGGCCGAGGAACTCTCCTCCTCCATCGGCGAGATCAAGCGTCAGGCCGACGAGAGCACCCGTGTCGCCTCCCGCGCCGCCAGCGACGCGCAAGCCACCGCCGCCCGCGTTCGCGAACTGGCCGATAGTGCCAACCGTATTGGCGAAGTGGTCAATCTCATCGACAACATCGCCAGCCAGACCAACCTTCTGGCGTTGAATGCCACCATCGAAGCGGCCCGTGCCGGTGAAGCCGGCAAGGGCTTCGCCGTCGTCGCCGCCGAGGTCAAGCAACTCGCCGACCAGACCTCGAAGGCCACGTCCCAGATCTCTCGGCAGATCGGCGAGATCCAGTCGTCGACGCGGTCCTCAGCCGAGGCCATCGTCGGCATCACCACGATCATCGAGCAGCTCAACGCTATCGCCTCGTCGATCGCCGCCGCCGTTGACCAACAGGGCGCAGCGACCAACGAGATCGCCCGCAACGTCGCCCAGGCTTCCTCCGGTACCCATCAGGTGTCGCAGAACATCGTCGGCATCACCCAGGCAGCGACCGAATCCTCCAGCGCGGCGACCCAGGTTCTGGCCTCGGCCGACGATCTCGCCCGGCAGTCGGACACGCTACGCGACGAGGTGAGCCGCTTCCTGTCGTCGGTGCGCAGCGCCTGATATTGAATTGTCCGGAATGAATATCGGCGGCGGTCCTTACGGGGCCGCCGCTTTTTTTGACCTCACTCCAACCGGCTGCGGAACAACCAGCCGGCGGCCGGCAGCGTGATGGCGGCGATCACGGCCATCGGCGCCGTCTCGGCGATGATTTCGGCAAGCGGGATGTCCTTCAGGAACACGCCGCGCACGATCACCAGGAAATAGCGGAGCGGATTGACGTATGTGAGCACCTGCAGCCACCCGGGCATGTTGGCGATCGGCGTGGCGAAGCCGGAGAGCAGCATGGCCGGCACCAGAAAAAGAAAGGCGCCGAGGATCGCCTGTTGCTGCGTTGCCGCCAGTGCCGAGATGAACAGGCCAAAGCCGACCAGCGAGACCAGATAGAAGAAGGCGGCGGCGTAAAGAGCGATCACCGACCCGCGCAAGGGGATGCCGAAGATCCAGACGGCAGCAAGGATGAACAAGGTGATGTGCAGGAAGCCGATCAGGATCGGCGGGATCACCTTGCCGATCAGGATTTCGTGCGTCCGAAGCGGCGACACCATCAGCTGATCGAAGGTGCCGAGTTCGCGCTCGCGGGCGATGGAGAGTGATGTCACCAAGAGGCCGACCAGCATGGCGATCGAGGCGACCAGACCCGGCACCATGAACCACTTGAACTCGAGGTTGGGATTGAACCAGTTGCGCGCCACCGTACCGACGCGGACGGTGGCGAGCCGCTGTCCGGCCGGAGTGTCGGCGGCAAGGCCGGCGGCAATGGAGGAAATGTAGCCGGAAACGATCTGCGAGGCGTTGGACCGGCGGCCGTCGAGAATGACGGCCATCTCGGCGGTCACGCCGGACTCGATGTCGCGCGAGAAGTCGGCCCCGATCTCGACGGCGGCGATCACCCATTCACGATCGATCGCCTCGCGGAGCTCGGCAGGATCGTCGGTTCGCTGAACGAGATGGAACTGCGGCGACGCTTCGATGCGGCTCGTAAGCTCGGCGCCCCAGTGACCGCTGTCGCGGTTGAGCACCATCACGTCGACGTTCCGGACCTCAAGCGTCGCCGCGTAGGAGAACACCACCAGTTGGATGAGCGGCGGCATGATCAGGATCATCCGGCTCTTGGGATCGCGGAAGAGGGCCAGGAATTCCTTGCGGACAAGGGCAAGGAGGCGCGTCAGTCCCATGTCAGGTGATCCTCTTGGCGGTCTTGCGGATGGCGACGGCAAAGAGGACGAGGCCGAAGCCGAGCAGGACCAGAATCGAGCGAAGGAACATCGGCCAGATATCGCCAGCGAGAAAGACCGATTGCAGGCTGGGGATCAGATAGCGGGCCGGCACGATCATCGAGACGTACTGGATCACCAGCGGCATCGAGTTGATTTCGAAAATGAAGCCGGACAGCAGGAAGCTCGGCAGGAAGCCGGACAGCAACGCCAGTTGCGAGGCGAGGAACTGGTTCTTGGTGACCGCCGAGATCAACAGGCCCTGCCCCAGCGACGGCATCAGGAAGGCGGCGGACAGCGCGTATAGCGCCAGGATCGATCCCCGGAACGGCACGCCGAACAGGAAGACGGCAAGCCCGACGCACAGGCTCATCGAGGCGAGGCCGAGCAGGAAATAAGGGACGATCTTGCCGGCGAGCAGCTCCCAGGCGGTGACCGGCGTCGCCATCATCGCCTCCATGGTACCGCGCTCCCATTCGCGGGCGATCACCATCGAGGTGAGCAGTGTGCCGACCAGCGTCATGACGATGGCGATCGAGCCCGGCACCAGGAAATTGCGGCTCTTGAGCTCCGGGTTGAACCAGAAGCGCTGCTGAACGAGAAGCGGCGTCGCGGTGAGCGCCCGCTCGGCGGCTCGCTGTGCCTCCCAGGTGGAGACGGTACCCGCCGCGTAGTTCTGCACGAAATTGGCGGTGTTGGGATCGGCACCGTCGACGATCACCTGTACCGCCGGATGGCGGGCGGCCGTGAGATCAGCGGTAAAGCCGTTCGGGATGACAAGGATGCCGCCGATCCGGCTCTGAACGAGATCCTCGGCGAACTCCCGCCGATCGTGTCCGACCGTCACGTCGAAATAGCGGGAGTTCTGAAAGCTCGCCGCGAGTTCGAGGGTAACCGGCGTCGTCTCCTCGAGCACGAGGCCGACGTTGGTGCGCGAAGTGTCGAGCGACACGCCATAGCCGAACAGGAACAGCAGGATCAGCGGCAGCACCAGCGCGATCAGAATGCTGGAGGGGTCGCGGATGATCTGGAAGCTCTCCTTGCGAATGAGCGCGGTGAGGCGGCGGACACGGCCGCGGCGGAGGGTCGTCATGCGGCGGCCTCCTGCTCGCTCGCCTCGATCAGCGCAATGAAGGCGTCCTCCATGGTCGGGTCTGGTCGGTCGGTCGTGGCCACGCTCGCCTTGAGGTCATCGGGCGAGCCAAGGGCGATCGACTTGCCGCGGTAGATGAGCGAAATGCGGTCGCAGTACTCCGCCTCGTCCATGAAATGGGTGGTGACCAGCACCGTCACGCCTTTCTCGACAAGGCCGTTGATATGCGTCCAGAACTCGCGCCGGGTGATCGGGTCGACGCCCGACGTTGGCTCGTCGAGGAACAGCGCCTCCGGCTCGTGCATGACGGCGGCGGCCAGCGCGAGGCGCTGCTTGAGGCCAAGCGGCAGATCCTTCGTCGACATGCTGGCGTGTGGCGCAAGGTCGAAGACGTCGAGCATCATGGCGATGCGCTCCCGTCGGCGCGCGCCGGCAAGGCCGTAGACGCCGGCGAAGAAGTCGAGGTTCTGACCAACCGAGAGGTCGCCGTAGAGCGAGAACTTCTGGGCCATGTAGCCGAGCCGGTTGCGCGCCTCGGCAGCGTCGCGGCGAAGATCGAAGCCGGCAACCCTGCCCTCGCCCTCGCTGGGCTTCAGGAGGCCGCACAGCATCTTGAAGGTGGTGGATTTGCCGGCGCCGTTAGGGCCGAGCAGGCCGAAGATCTGGCCGCGCGGAATGTCGAAGGTGATGCGGTCGGCGGCGGTGAAATCGCCAAAGCGCTTGGTGAGCCCACGCGCTTCGATCACCGGCCGACCGTCGCCATCCGGACGAGCCGCCTGTGCCTCGGCAAGGGCCGAGCGGCCACCGGGGCCGCCCCCCAGCATGTCGACGAAGGCGTCCTCAAAGCGCGGCGTGGCGGGGATGAGGCGGTCCGCCTCGGCGCCAGCGGTCTTGACGACGCTGTCGCCATCGTCGCCCTCAGCGAGCACCAGCCGGATCGCTTCCCCCTGGATGACACCATCGACCACCTTGTCGTCGTCGAGCAGGCGGGCAAGCAGCCGGCGGCGGCTGCCCTTGATACCGATGAGGCGCTTTACCCTCCCCGCGACGCGGTCGGTGAGGCCGGGCGGCGTGCCGGCGTAGAGCAGCTTGCCGGCATTCATCAGCAGGACGTGGTCGCAGGCCTCCGCTTCGTCGAGATAGGCGGTCGACCAGACGACACCGATACCCTCGGTGGTGAGATTCTCCACCATCTTCCACAGTTCGCGCCGCGAGATCGGATCGACGCCGACGCCCGGCTCGTCGAGCAGCAGGAGGCGCGGCTTCCGGATCAGCGCGCAGGCCAGGCCGAGCTTCTGCTTCATGCCGCCGGACAGTTTGCCGGCAAGGCGGTCGGTGAAGCGCTTGAGGTCGGTGAAGGTCAGCAGTTCATCGAAGACAGCCGGCCGCTCGCGGCGCGGCAGACCGCGCATGTCGGCATAAAGATCGAGATTCTCCTGGACCGAAAGGTCTTCGTAGAGACCGAAGCGCTGCGGCATGTAGCCGATCGCCGCCTGGATGGCCGGCGCCTCTTTGCGCGCGTCGTGGTCGAGCACGGTGATGACGCCGCCGTCAGGCTGCATCAGTCCGGTCATCAGGCGGATCAGCGTCGTCTTGCCAGCGCCGTCCGGACCGACGAGGCCGGTGATCTCGCCGCCACGGATGTCGCCCGAAACACCGTCGAGTGCCGGAGCGCCCGCCCCGAAGCGCTTGACGACGCCATCAAGACGAACGAGGACGGGCTTGGCAGTGGCGGTCACTTTGCCTCGTCCGCTCTCGGCGGCAGGTGGACGGTGACCGGCATGCCTTGCCTCAGATCCTTGCCCGGATGATCAATGATGATGCGGAGGCGATAGACGAGGTCGGTGCGCAGGTCCGGCGTCTCGACCGCCTTGGGCGTGAACTCGGCCACCGGCGAGATAAATCCCACCTGCCCTTCATAGCCGGCACCCGTCGTGCTGTCGGACGTAACCTTGACCGTCAGGCCGGGATAGACACGGCCGAGGTCGAGTTCCGACACATAAGCGCGCACCCACACCGGTTCGGTCAGCGCCAGCACCAAAACGTTGGTCGACGAGGCGACGATGGCACCTGGCTCACTGACGCGCGACAGGATCACACCGTCGGCGGGCGCCTTCAGCGTCGTGTCGGCAAGCGACGTGCGGGTGGTGTCGAGCTGCGCCTCGGCGGCGCGAAGCTGCGCCTCGGCGGTGGCGATATCCTCGGTCCGGCTCCCTTCCTCAATGAGGTCAAGCGATGCCTTGGCGCTGGCGACACGGGCATGCGCCATATCTTTGGCGGCGGTCGCCGAGTCGAGACTCGCCTGGGCGACGGTGCCCTGCCGACGCAACAGGCCGGCGCGGGCAAGCGCCTGTTCAGCGTTGGCAAGGCTGGCAACCTGTTCCTCGTAAGCGGCGCGCGCCTTGGCGATCTCCGATGGACGGGCGCCCGCCTTGAGTTTGTCGAGCGTTGCTCTGAGCGCCGCGACATTCTCCTCGGCAGCGCGGACGGCAATCTCGTAAGGACCTGCGTCAAGGCGAGCCAACACGTCGCCGGCCTTCACGGAATCGCCCTCCTCCATCGTCACGGCGGCGAGCCGGCCGGCAACGCGGAAGCCGAGAGATACCTGACGGATATCGACATTGCCGTAGATCTCCTGCGTCGGCGGCGTCGGCAGGAAATAGCCGTAGCGTTGCGGGACGCCGTAGTACCAAGCGGCGCCAGCGCCGGCGGCGGCGAGGAGCAGAACGACGGGGACAATCTTATTCATGTTGTGCTTTCCCCGATGGGGCGGATACTGGCGACAAGGTCGGCGGCGATGTGGCGGATCGCGGCCACTTGCTCGGAGCCGACCGTCGACCAGCCCATTTCGCGCAGAACGGTGGCCCGGCCGACGCGGTAGATGATCAGAGAACCGACCAGCGACAGCGTCCGGAGGCGCACGCGCTCGGAACTGGGATCGGCCTCGATGAGGATGCCGACGAGATGGCGGACAGCAGCGAGCATCGGCAGCATGAAGCCAGTGTAGATGCGGTCGAAGGCCTCCGTAGGCTCGGCCTGCTCGCGCACCATGTAGCGCACCCAGACGGCAGACTCATCGTCGGCGAACAGCGTCAGCAAGGATTCGCCGACCGTTATCAGAATGGCACGCGCCTCGGTGGCGTCGATCGGCGGACCGCTGGATTGCGCCTCGGCGAAGCGCTCCAGCACTATCTTCCGCCGCTCGCCAACGCGCCTCTGTAGTCGCTCGATCAGATAATCGGCAACGGCGTTGTAGAGGCCGCGCTTGCTCACGAAATAGTAGTTGATCGCCTGAAGATTGACGCCCGCCTTTTGGGCGAGTTCGCGGGTCGACGCCCCCTCGAAGCCGTACTGGCCGAACAGCTCGAGCGCGGCGAGGAGAAGCTTTTCGCGGGTGCCATCATTGCGAACGACGTCGGCGGTTTTACGGGGAGATGTCTTCGTCATGCCGCCATTCTACACCGCCGACTATTTCAGTCAATCGACTGAATTAGTCATGATGAAAAATGGAGGATCCATTGTCGCGGCGGAATATCGGACGTGATGCGCGGAGGTGCCCGGGACGCAGAAGATGTCTGCCCGGAAGGGATGGCCCGAAAGAGCGGGGCCACACTTGTGTGTCGCGCTTCCTGCCCCCCTGAGATCCATCCTTCGCCGGGAACATCGTCTGGCTGCCTTCGGCGGCCCGTCAGTCCCGCGACAGCGCCACCACCGGATCGAGCAGCGAGGCGTTGCGAGCCGGCAGGAAGCCGAAGACGACGCCGATCAGCGTCGAGCAGACGCAGGCGGCAACGATCGAGGTC
>JAGSYU010000161.1 GCA_018262575.1 Pseudomonadota bacterium
GCCGGCCAGGTGCCGGCCGGCGTCCATCCCTAGAGAGTCAGGCTCTTACTTCTTCTCGTCTTCGATCAGCACGGCGCGCAGGGTGTCGCCGGCATCCTGGTAGCGGGCGACGTTGTCCTTGGTGATCAGCGCCTGCGGCGTCGAGACGACACGCGGCAGCGGCTGGCCGGAGACGAGGCGCAGGGCGGCCTCCATGGCCACTTCGCCGGTCAGCACCGGGAAGCTGTCGACGGTGCCGGTCAGCTCGCCCGCCTTGATCGAGGCGTAGGCGTCGGAGATGCCGTCGGTGCCGAACACCGCCACCTTGTCGGCGAGGCCGGCCGCCTTGACCGCTTCGACGACGCCAAGGGCCATGCCATCGTTGTTGCAGTAGAAGCCGATGAGGTCGGGATGCTGCTGCAGGATGTTGGTCGCTGCGTCATAGGAGGTCTGGCGGTCCCAGTTGCCGGGAACCGAGGCGACCACTTCGAACTTCTTGGAGTCGGTGGTGATGGTCGTCTTGAAGCCGTCGGTGCGCTGCACGGCGGCATAAACGCCGGCCTGTCCTTCGACCACGGCCACCTTGCCGCCCTCGGGACGGTTGGCGATGAACCAGCGGGCGACGCGCACGCCGTTGTCGCGCTGGACGTTGCCGACGTAGTGCTCGGCGCTCGGGATCACCGCGTCGTTGACGTTGACGACGGGAATGTTGGCGGCCTTGGCCTGCTCCATCATCGGCTGCAGGTTGGCGTCGGTCTGCGGCGACACCAGCAGCACGTCATACCCTTGGGTGATCAGGCCCTCGGCGATGGTCAGCTGGCCGAGCTGGTCGCCCTCGCTCTGGGCCGCCTGGTAGACCACCGACACGCCGGTCTTGTCGGCGTATTTCTGGTAGCCCTCGCCGAGCGAGCGCCAGTATTCGTTGGTCAGCGTCTTGGAGACGCCGCCGACGCGCAGGCCGGACTTCAGCGCCGGCAGCGGGCCGAACTTGGCATCGAGCTCGGACCAGGCGATGCGGTCCTTCTCGGTGTCGGAGTTCAGCTTGGCAAGCTCGGCCGCCCAGGCCGATCCGGCCATGAACGCCAAGGCGACCGTCGCGCATACCGTCGATTTGAAACTGGTCCTCATAGTCTTCATCCTCCCATCAGGTAAAAAGGTAGCCGGCGCCGTTTTCGGCGCTGACAGGTTCAGGCGCCGCCAAAGGTCAGTTCGTTGACGATGGCGAGAGCCGAAACGGCGTCCTGGCGGGCGATCGCCGCAGCAAGACGATTGTCGCCGTCGAGACGATCCATGACGGCAAACATCCGGCGCACCGTCGCGATGTTCACTTCACATTCGTGAACGGGATCGAGACCGGTGGTGTCGGGAAAGGTGTCGAAGTAGATGGCGCCGCCGTAGCCGTCGGTGCGCATCTGGCGCAACAGCTCGATGGTCTGCAGCGGATGCACCGCCCCCACCATCAGGCCGTCGTCGCGCTTGGCGTAGCCGTCGTTGAGGTGGATGCCGAGAATGCGGCTGTGGCTGCCGGCCAGCGCGGCGGCAAACGCCGGCTGCTCGTCGGCGTAGAGCACGTGGGCGAGGTCGAGCGTGATGCCGAGGTTCGGCCGAGCGACATCGGCGATGGCCAGAAGCGTGGTGGCGCAATCGGGCATCACGGCGAAGGAGCGCGGCTCGTTGGGCTTGTACTCGATGCTGACAAGGCACTGAGGGTCGTGGTCGCAGACCTCCCGGATGCCGTCGATCTCGTCCTGCCACAGCTTGCGATAGTCGGCCTGGAAGGCATAGTCGAAGCCATCCTGCCCCAGCCACAGCGTCATCAGGCCGGTGCCCATCTCGCGGGCGGCGTCGATGCCGCGCTTGGTGAGGTCGATGGCCTCGCGGCGAACGGCGGGGTCGGGGTTGGTGAAGGCGCCGATCTTGAAGGCCGGGTTGGAGTAGTAGCGCATGGCGAGGCCGTTGACCTCAAGGCCAAGGTCGCGGATCTGCCGCGCCAGAGCCGCCGGCTCGCCGTTCACATGATCGGGATAATTGAGGTCGACGTCGGTGAGGCCGCTCACCTTGGCGGCCCGCGCTGCCATCTGAATGACGGACGGCTTGCCACTGAGGCCCGGCCACTCCAGTTCGGGGCGGCAGGCGAATGAATTCAGGCGAGTAGCGAAGCGCAGGTCTGACACGGAAGCACCCTTTCTCGAAAAGCGACTCAACATCACAAAAAAACGTCAAACAGTGAAGTGAGAATGAACACCTATGGCCTAGGCAATTGGTTGTAGTGGGCCCAGGGGGCTTGCGCCGAGGGGTGGAAAGGGCCGGCCGCTGCGCGGAAGGCGTGCGTCGAGATGGGATATGCCGGAATACTGGCGGATTTTCTCAAGCGGGGTTCATCTCGATCGCGTTGGGAATGTGTCGAATTCGGGCTGGCCCATGGCGAGCGCCGACAGCCGTCCAGATCCGAGGTGACGACCTAACTTCACATAACCTGCGATTTTGTGAAGTGATGGGGTGGCGGTTTCGCTCGAACGCTGCCGTCAGGAGGCTGCATGCAGAGGCATGTCGTCCTGGCGCGGGCTGGAGGGGGTGGCAAAGGCCGGCTCGGGCGGCGGTTGGTTCGCCTGCGTTGGCATCGCATCCTGGAGAGCGCCGTCCCGGCTTTGCAACGCGACCCGTGGTTGCCTGTTTCCGGCCTCGGTCAGGCGGTCATCCGCGCTCGGATTGATGGTGAAGTGTATCCGAGTATTTCTCGACCCTGGATTGATATTTCTTCTTCCGGCGAACGTGTCAACGTTAACTAAAACTTTAACAATTCCTTACCGCAGCGACCGGCTGGTGCTAAACGAACGCCAAGAGAGCACGCGTCTTTTTAGGGTCGGTGCATGAAAATGAGAGTGCCTGAGCATTCGGGCGGAGGGACTGGTGCGGCCAGTCTTTCCGACGATCTACGGATTCTGGCCCAAGCGTTCGCTTGTCGCTGGCGCCTGATCGCTATGGTCATCTCCGTGTTCGTCGTGTGCGGCCTTGCCGTCGTCTGGCTGTCGCCCAAGACCTTCACCTCCAGCGCCTCCGTCTTCATCGATCCCCGCCCGCGCACCCTCGTCGATTTCTCCGTCACCCCGACCGGCATGGGCTCGTCGTCCCAGGGCGCCGATGGCGCGCTGGTCGACAGCCAGCTTGCCATCATCACCTCGCAGTCGGTGCTCGGCAAACTGGTCGAGCGGGAAGGGCTCGACCGTGAACCGGCGATCGGCTCAGAGGCGCCGGGGTTGATCTCCGGCCTGCGCAGCCAGGTGAGATCCCTGCTCTACGGACCGGACGATCGTCCATCCGGCGGCGCCACCGCCTATGGTCGGGCGCTCGTCTGGCTGCAGAAGGCCATTGAGGTCAAGCGCGTCGACAACACCTATGTGCTCGATATCGCCGTGACGACCAAGTCTGCCGAGCGATCCGCGGCGCTCGCCAACGCGCTTGCCGACATCTACCTGTCGGATGGACAGGACGTCGTCGACGACAGTGCCCGCCAGTCGGCGACCAGTCTGGAACAGCGCCTTGCCGAACTCGGCCGGGTCAGCGAAGCGTCGCAGCGGGCGGTCGAGGCCTACCGGCAGCAGAATGACCTGATCGATTCCGAGGGGGTGCTGATCGCCGAGCGGCAGCTGACCGAGCTGAGCAGCCAACTGGTCAGCGCGTCCGTGGCGGCGGAGGCGGCGCGGGCCAGCCTCGACATGTTGCGCTTGAGCGGCGCCGCGGCGTCGACGTCGCCGCAGGTGGCGCAACTCCACACCGCCCTCGATCAGGCCGCCGCCGAGGAGCGCATCCTGGCCGCGACATTCGGTCCGCGCCATCCGCGCCTCATTCGGGCGCAGATGAACCGCCAGTCGCTGCAGACGGCGCTCGACGCCGAGATGGCCCGTCAGATCGCCAGCGCCGACGCCGATTTGCAGGGAGCCGCCCGCAAGAAGGCGTCGCTTGAGGAGATGATGACCCGGACGCAGCAAACCCTGTCCGGCTCGAAGACGGCGTCGGTAAAGCTGCGGGAACTCGAAGAGACCGCCCGGCAGAACCGCGAGTTGTTCGACAGCTTCGCCACCAAGGCCAAGCAGGCGCGCGAACAGGTTTCCCTGCCGACGACGACGGCCCGGATCATCTCGCCGGCCCGGCCGGCGGAAAGGCCGAGCGGGCCGCGCGCCCTGGTGGTTCTTGCCGCCAGCGCCTTCCTCGGCGCCGTCGCCGGCTTCGGCATCGCCTGGATCGCCTACCTGGTCGTCGGGGCGCCGAAACCGCGGCGTGCCCGCCCGCCGTACGACCCCAGACATCTCATGGCCGCCGAATAGAGATTTGGTGGAGATTTGGAACAGAGCATGCCCTCGAACGATCAAAAGACGATCCTCATCACCGGCGGGGCCGGGTTTGTCGGCAGCCATCTCTGTGACCGATTGCTGTCGGCCGGCCATCGGGTGATCAGTCTCGACAACTTCCACACCGGCCGCCGGACCAACCATCACCGGCACCTGTCCAACCCGAACTTCCGCCTGATCGACGCCGACATCGCCGCGCCTCTGCCGGAGATGGCGGTGGACGAGATTTACAATCTCGCCTGCCCGGCGTCGCCCGTCCACTATCAGGAAAGCCCGATCACCACGCTCCGGACCAATCTGCTCGGCGCGGTGAACGTGCTGGAGCTGGCGGTCAGCCAGCGGGCGCGCGTTCTCCAGGCCTCGACCAGCGAGGTCTACGGCGATCCGCTCATCCACCCGCAGACCGAAGACTATTTCGGCAACGTCAATTCGTTCGGCGAGCGGGCCTGCTACGACGAGGGCAAGCGGGCGGCCGAAGCCCTGTTCCACGCCTATGAGCAGGAGCGCGGCGCCGATATCCGCATCGCCCGCATCTTCAACACCTACGGCCCGCGCATGCAGCACGACGACGGCCGCGTTGTCTCCAATTTCGTCGTCCAGGCGCTGCGCCAGCAGCCCATCACCCTGTATGGCGACGGCTCGCAGACGCGGTCCTTCTGCTTCGTCGACGATCTGGTCGATGGCCTCGTCCGCCTGATGGCCAGTGACGTCAAGACGCCGGTCAACCTCGGCAATCCCAACGAGTTCACCATGATCGAGCTGGCCGGGCTGGTGATGGAGCTGACCGGTTCCCGTTCGTCCGTGACCCATCTGCCGCTGCCATCCGACGACCCCAAGCGGCGCCGGCCCGACATTGCCAAGGCCGAGCGGCTGCTTGGCTGGACGCCGACGATCCCGCTGGCGGCCGGCCTGCCGCTGACGATCGCCTTCTTCCGCGACGCCCTCACGGCCGGCGGGGAGCTTGTCCCATCGCCTGATGATGCTTTCCCCTACCAGATGTCGGCCGAATAGATGCGATTGACCCGGCGTTCCTTTCTGGCCACCTGCGCCAGCCTGCCGGCGGTGACTGCCGTCGCGGCGGATGCCGGGCTCGGCGCGCTGGCGGCGCGATCCGGCCGCTATTTCGGCGCCGCCGTATCGACCGCCCTGCTCACCGACGGCAGCGCCTTCGTCGCGCCGCTCGAGCGGGACTGCTCGGTCTGGGTGCCGGAATGGCAGCTCAAGTGGGGGGCGCTGACGCCGGCCATCACCGCCGCGGCCGATTTTACCGCCATGGACGGGCTGGTCGCCGCGGCGCGGACGGCCGGCAAGCGGATGCGCGGCCACACGCTGCTCTGGCATGAGCATCTGCCGGACGGCATCGAGGCGCTTGACGGCCGCGGCGGCTGGGACAGCGTGGTGGTGCCGCATATAGAGACGGTGGCCGGGCACTATCGCGACGCCTTCTTCGAGTGGGACGTCGTCAACGAGGCGATCGAGCCGCGTGACGGCGGCGCCGACCTGATGCGGCGCACCCCGTTTTATCGAATGCTTGGCCCCGATTACGTCGCCGAGGCGTTTCGTCTGGCGGCCGAGGCGGCGCCGTCGGCGCGCCTCTACCTCAACGAGGACCACCTTTATTATGACGACGAGGCGCAGGAAGCCCGCCGCGTCGGTCTGCTGGCCCTGCTCGAACGGCTGGTGCGGGCGGGCGTGCCGGTGCACGGCGTCGGCCTGCAATGCCACCTCGACATCCGGCGGCGCTTCGACGGGCGCCTCTTCAACCGCTTCCTCGACGAGGTGACGGGCCTCGGCCTGTCGGTTGCCGTCACCGAACTCGACGTGCGCGAGCACGACGATGCCGCCGGCCGCAGCCTTGCGCGCCGACGCCAGCGCGCCGCCGACGAGGTGACGAAGGTGTTGGACGGTCTGTTCGATCGGTCCGCCTTGGCCGGCGTCACCACCTGGGGCATCTCCGACGCCGACAGTTGGCTGCGCAAGGGTGGGCAGGGGGGCGACAACCAGGGCCTGCCCTATGGCGACACCTTCCAGCCGACCCCGATGCGGGCCGCCCTGGCCGCTCTGTTTACCGCAACACGGACACGCCATGACTGAAGTGAGCCAATCCTGCACGGTGGATGACGTCGGCTCGCCGGCCGCCGCCACATCACGGCTGAAGCGCGCCATCGATATCGTCGGTGCCGCCGCCGGACTGCTGCTGCTGGCGCCACTGCTCATCTTCGTCGCCATGCTGATCCGGCTCGACACGCCCGGCCCGATCCTGTTTCCCCAGGAGCGCCACGGCCTCGGCGGTCGCACCTTCCGCATCTACAAGTTCCGCACCATGACGGCGACGGCGAGCCGCGAGGTGTTTCGCCAGGCGACCATCGGCGATGCCCGCATCACCCGCATCGGCCACGTCCTGCGCCGCACCAGCATTGATGAGCTGCCGCAGCTGTTCAACGTCGTCCTCGGCGACATGTCGCTGATCGGGCCACGGCCGCATCCGGTGGCGCTCGACGTGCAGTATACGCCGCTCGTCGCGGGCTACATGCGCCGCTACAGCGTCCGCCCCGGCATGAGCGGCCTCGCCCAGGTGAGCGGCCATCGCGGCCCGACACCCACCGTCGACGCCATGGCGGCGCGGGTCGCCCATGATCTGCGCTATATCGACGACTGGACGATCGGTCTTGACGTCCGCATTCTGGTCCGGACGGTCATCCCCTGGTGGTCGGAGGTGAGAGGTGGCAGCTGACGGCGCCCCCCGGTTCGAGCTGATCGTCGGCCTGCACGACGTCGCCGAGCGCCCCGACGCGCGCGGCGACGAGCTGTCGTCCTGGGTGCCGTTTTCGGAGGCTGAGCCGGTGCTCGACGCGCTGGTGGCAAGGTGCCGGCAGACCGGCGTCCGGCTGCGCATCACCAGCGACGACGGCTTCCGCTCCGACTACGAGCGGCTGACGCCTTGGCTCCTCGATCGCGGTCTTACCGGAACCTTTTTCGTGCCGAGCCGCTTCATCGACCGGTCGGGGCGCCTGTCGGCCTCCGACCTGCGCGAACTGGTGTCGCTCGGCATGGACATCGGCGTCCACGGTGCCCGCCACGTCAACTGGGCAACGATGCCGGCGGCGGAGTTCGCCGAGGATGTCCGCGAGGGCAGGGCGGCGCTGGAACAGATCATCGGCCGGGCGGTCGACATGGTGGCGCTGCCCTTCGGCGGGTTCAACGCCCGCGTCCTTGACCATCTCGTCGCCGAGGGCTTTTCGGAGATCCACACCAGCCGGTCCGGCCTGGCGCTGTCCGCCGTCGCCCTCAAGCCGCGCAACATGATCAAGCCCGGCAATGTCGAGGCCGTCCTGGCGCTCGGTCATCGGCGCGGCGGCTGGTCCGACGCCGCCCGCTGCCGGCTGCGCCGTCTCGCCACCGGTCTCAAATCGCGGATCGCCCGGTCATGAAGCGGGCCGTCCTTCTGTCCATCATCGATCAGGCCCTCAACAGCGCCTTCAACCTGCTGCTCAGCCTGGCCTTCATCGCCTTCGCGACGCCGGCCGAGTTCGGCCGCTTCGCCTTCATGCCGATCTGGCCATGCTGACGTCGGCCAACCTCGCCCTGACGGTGCTGATCGTGCCGGCCGGCCTCGGGCTCGCCGCGGTGATCGGCGCCGACCTGTGGCTGGTGGCGGCGGTCTTTGCCTATTTTGCCACGCTGATGATGCGCGACTACGTGCGCAACATCCTGGTGGTGACGGACCGCATCCACCGCACCCTCATCTACGATGCCGTCGCCATCGTCCTGACGGCCGCCGCTGCCCTGGCGCTGTGGCAGGTGCTGGCGCCGGAAGCGGCGGTGCTGGCCGGACTGGCGCTCGGCAACGTCGGCGCGCTCCTTCTCTGCCGCGTCGACACCAAGGCCGATCTCGGGCAGCTTCCGGCGCATCTGTCCGCCTA